>JAQCAA010000064.1 GCA_027728645.1 Actinomycetota bacterium
TCCGCCGCTGACTTCTCTCAGATCGTGCGGACCTTTGCCGGCGGTATTTCGAAATTCCCTCTGAATTTCGGACGAAAGGTCGTCGTTGCTATCAACTCGAGGGCTGACCTTGACGGTCCAGTTGCTGAGGCAGCGCACTTCGTTCGCAACTCGAATGCCGCAAGCATTCTGCTTGTGCACACCAGGCTCGAAGCGATCAAGAGCGCGGCATCCGCAGAGGATGTCGAGGGATTGTTGGCGCAAGCCAATTCCAAGGCACTTGGTGTGGAAGTGGAGTTGAGAGAAGTCGAGGGCAGTCCCTACCGGGCTCGGCGTGACATCGCAACCGATGAGAGCGTCGGTGTCATTGTCGCTGCAATGCCCCAAAACTCGTTCATGAGAGCGTACGCGGGAATCCCAAGGATCTTGAACGAGCTTGGCCCGGCAGGAGTCCCGATTCTGCTTACGAGAGGCGACACATTCTTCGATGCGATCATCGCACCGGTTCGCCGCACTGTTTCTGGTAACAGCGCCGGTCGCGCCGCCATCGACATTGCTCGCACATCCGGCGCCAAGGTGATCGGTGTCGCCGTAGCCAATCCAAGCTACATGGGCAGAGATGACCTGACGGAGAAGCGGAAAGCAACATCGTGGCTTCGCAGAGAAGCCTCTGTCCAGGATGTGGTAGTTGAACGGCATGTGGTGCGCGGCAACCCGGTGCGAGTGATTGCCGATGTCACCAAGCGAGACAGGCTCTTGGTCGTTTCGACGCCGCCAGGGCACGTGAGCCGATGGAGCCCCGGTATCGCTGTGTGGGCTGCTGCGAGGGGCGATGGGTCCGTCCTATTCGTACCACCGGTTGATTGACATGTTTCCGTTCGCCGCTAGCGCCGCTGAGGGTGTTCTTCCAAACGCCCAAACCTTCATTCTTATCGGCTTTGCTGCGTTCCTGCTCCCATTGGTCGCTCGTCGGCTGAAATTGCCTTCGGTCGTCCTAGAGATTCTCTTCGGCCTCCTTATCGGGCCGGAGGTCCTGTCCCTGATCGCTGCTGAGTCCACATCCGAAGGGTTCGTACTGGTTCTTGCTGAGCTCGGCCTGTTCCTGTTGATGTTCCTTGCTGGGTTCGAAATTGACTTCACGTCCCTCGAACGCGAGGGGAGAGGGCCGGTTGTCACTGGGTTGGTCGGGTATGTCGTCATCGTGGCTCTCGCGTGGGTCGGTTTTGGATTCGTTGATCTAGCAAATTCGAACGAGCGAATCTTTCTGACGCTCTTGGTATCTGCTGGGAGCGCAGGGATCATCATCCCTGCCCTGCGGGCTACAAATCGCTCGGTCACGGCTCAGGGCCAACTCACCATCGTTGTTGGCATCATTGCCGAGTTTCTTGCCGCGACAGGAATCATCATATTCTCGGTCTGGTTCCGCTCAGGGTGGGGAGTGGAGATGCTTGCGGTGCCACTGTTCGTGGTGATTCTGCTCGTGTCGCTGTGGGTTATGCGAACAATCGCGTGGTGGATCCCAGACAGGGCAGAACGCCTCTTCGCTTCCGACGATCCAGACGAACTTGGGATTCGGTTCAGCCTCGCGCTTCTCTTCCTATTCGTCGGCCTATCTATCGCCCTCGGTATGGATCCGATTCTCGGTGCGTTCATGGCCGGCGCCATCTTCGCCTTCGTCTTCAGGAACTCGGGGGATCTCGAAGAAAGACTTGCGGGCTTTTCGTACGGCTTCTTGATTCCTATCTTCTTCATCTCTGTTGGAGTGGCGTTTCCTCTCGATGCCCTCAGGGACCCCTCAGTACTCCAGACGGCGGCAGCCATCATCGTTGTCGGCGTCCTCGCAAAAATGATTCCCTCTCCTTTGCTGATGCGTCGAGGGCTGTCGTTGCGGGACTCTCTGGGCGCAGGTGTCCTGGTCGCAGGTCAGCTGAGTGTGATTATCGCCCTTGCCGAAGTCGGGGTCCAGATAGGTGTCATCGATGAGGGGCTCTCGGCCGGCGCAGTCCTGCTCGTGGGAGTTACGGCGATACTGTCGCCGATTGCGTTCAGATTCTTGTCTCCGCCGTTGGCTGTGCCATCGACGGACCAGTCGGAGGCGGATCTGTGAGGTAGCGTCTGGTCAGCTTTGTGGGGACTCGCCAGCCGACTCGATCCGATCCAGGCGAACAGCGATCCTGGCGATGACCATCACAGCCGTAAGCCCTATGGCAGCCATCAGAATCGCAAGGCCGACGTCGGAGTCGGGTGTTCCGAGGTTGGTTGAGTCGACTCCGAGGGGCCAGGGCCACAGAACCCTGAGTGACCCCGCCATTAGTCCGACGAGGACGGCCATGACGATGTCGTGTTGCTTGGTCAGGGCTCGGTGCAAGACCTGAGAGAAAAGAGCGAGCCCGATGACAGCGCCAAGAGCGAACACGGCAAGCCCTGCGAAGTCCCTGTCGGTTACGGCGCTGAGAACGGCCGTGTACATGCCAAGCATCACAAGGATGAACGAACCGGAGATGCCGGGCAGGATCATGGCGCAGATTGCGATTGCTCCTGAACCGAAGAAGGCCCACAGCGCTGGGTCGGCGATCTGGCCGACAGTGTCCTCGGTTGTGCCGGACCGCAGCCCGAGAACGATGAACACCGCGATCGCCACGCCCGCAGTAAGCCAAAAGAGCATCATTGACTTCGTTCGAATCATGGCCCAAGCGATGGTGATCGATCCCGCGACGAGCCCCACAAACAGGGAAGCCATGGCGACAGGCTGGTCGCGGAGCAGATTCTCGATGAGGTGGGCGAGCGAAACGATCGCGAGAAGCATGCCTGCAACGAGTGGGAGGATGAACCCCCAGTCGACTGCTGCCGCCCAACGCTTGAAGCCCGAGATGTCTCCCTTCGCGATGCTTCCGAGTGCAGACGAGCCGGAACGAATCGAATCGACCAGCCGCTCATAGATGCCGAGCACGAGGGCAATGGTTCCTCCGGACACGCCAGGAACGATGTCTGCGGCGCCCATCGTGAACCCGCGCGCAAGCGAGGCGATGGTGTTGAAAATCATGAATTTGAGTGTAGGTTCACAGCGAAACCTTCATCGGTCATCGTGGCGGCAAGGAGAGATCGGAGCGCCATGCGCAGTGTTGTACAACGTGTCTCTTCAGCGAGGGTCGAGGTGAACGGAACGATCGTCGGGTCGATCGATCACGGGCTGGTCATCCTCGTCGGCATTGTCCCGAGCGATAACGAAGCAGACGTTGCAGCCTCCGCATCCAAGATTTCGGGCCTTCGGATATTCACTGACGCGGGAGGAAAAATGAATCTCTCGGTCGCTGATGTCGGAGGGAAGGTGCTTGTTGTTTCTCAGTTCACCCTCGCCGCTGACGTGCGGAAGGGGCGGAGGCCGTCTTTCACCGGCGCTGCTGATCCTGCGTACGCGGAGCCTCTGATTGCGACGTTCTGCGCAACGCTTAAAAGCGAAGGTCTTCATGTTGAGCACGGTGTGTTCGGGGCTCATATGGAGGTCTCCCTCGTCAATGATGGGCCGGTCACCATCATTGTCGACACGGCCGACGGATCTATCGTCTAGCCGCAAGCCACGTCTTGCCAGGTTCGCAGTGGACACGAAAGTCGCAATGGCCGCAGGCGGGCGATGGTGTTGCATCCCACGGACCCCCTGCCCCCTTTTCGACGAGGAACGAAATGTTGCGCCGTGCAGATGAGAGCCACTCGTCGTCCACATCCTCTGTCACTTCAGTGAGTTCACCTCCTCCGAAGTAGGCGAATGAAACACGCATCTTTGGTGGCGTTGTCGAGCTGAACGCTCCGTCAGCTGCTGCGACCGCATAGGCCTCGAGTTGAACCCTTCGCGCATCTGTGGTGTTGGCTCGACCCGATTTGTAGTCAACAATTTCCCATGTGCCTTCAGCGTCTTCGTAGATGGCGTCGATCTTGCCTCGCACTGAGCCTGGTCCGGCTGCGACCTCGAACGGTACTTCTGCGAACCGGGCCATGGTCGCTGCGAATCGGGACCGTTCGAAGACAGTCCATGCATCCGCATCGTGAGGACCAGGCGGAACTGCAGTACGGCCGGTCTCGCTGGGAGTGTCTTCGCCGCTGACGGAATCTACGCCCTCGACTCCGTCGTATCCACCGGTCGAGACGTCGTCGAGTGCGATGATCCCCAGATTGTGCAGTTCGACCCTCCTGTGGAATTCTGTTCCCTGAACGGCCGCCGCACTCGGTCTGCGTGGCAGTTTGTCGTAGTGAATCCACTTGAACTTGAGTGGACACTCCGCAAGGGCGACGAGGTTGGTTACGGATGTCGAGAAGGGCCTTGGCACCGGGTCAACCCGTGGCGTCCCAAGATCGGCAATCTCGAGTTCGAGTTGACCGACTCGGTCTGCCACCGAGTCGACGAGCTCTGGAAATGATGCCTTGATGTACCCCTCGTCAGCGATTGCAGCCCTGAGCGCAGCCCCAACACCGTCTTTGAAGAGCGGATCGGGCTCGATGGTTGCGTTGTCGAAAGCAAGGTGCGGAGGCTTGACACCGGGATCTTCTACCCATTCGACGATCGAGGCACCCTGTGATTCCGTTGCTATGAGGAGGAACTCTGAGGGACTCTTTGGCTTCGACACGGAATCCTGCCATGCGTGTCCGGTCATCGTGAGAGCGTGCTTTGCACGGGTTACCGCCACATAGGCAAGCCTGTACTCGGTGTGGTAATCCCGCCTTTTCAGCAGCTCCTTGCGGTCTTTGCCGGATGCATGTGCGAATTCTGACAAGCTCTCGGAGTCCAGTCTGAGCTCGTAGGGAACCACTGTTGCGTGGACGTCTGGGTCGTCGTACTTTCGAGTATTCATCGGGAAGTCACCGACTTGAAGCCCTGGGAGATATACCGAGTTCCATTCCAGACCCTTTGCGCCGTGGATGGTTGTGAGTTCGACCGCATCGGCAACGGTTCGAATCGGGGGCGTAAGAGCTTCGTCTCTCCCCGATTCGTTGAGCGCGTCGATGTATCGCAGGAAGCGTCGGACCGTCGGCTGCCCCTCAATTGGTCGCCAACCGTGGGCGACGCTGAGAAACCGAGCGATGTTGAGTCGCGCCGTCGTAGCTTCACCAGGCCGAAGTGCCGCGGCTTCGTCCCAGAACCCGATGGTGTTGATGATCGTGTTGATAGTCGCAGCCACGGTGTTCGCTTGGGCAAACTGCACGAGCCCACTGTGGACGCCTGCGAATCGGTTCAGCGCCGCTTGGGTTGATGTAGCCAACGTAGGGATTGCTTCCCAATCGAGGATCGCCCCCATGATGGTTGCCGCGTCGAGTTTCTTTGCATGGAGTCGCAGGGCGTTCAGATCGGCTATACCGAGGCGGTACTGACCTCCCATCAGGACTCGGAGAAGGGCGGTCTCTTCGTCGGGATCTGAGACGATCTGAAGCCATGCAAGAACATCTGCGAATTCAGGAACCGACAGAAGCGTTCCGGGATCGCTCACTGATGTCGGAATGTCGTGGTCGCGTAGCGCTGCGACCAAGAGTGGAATCCATGCCCGCTTCCGCACGAGGACCGCAATGCTCGACCACGGCGCGCCTTGTTCGTGTTGCGCGACGATGTCTTGTGCGATCCACCAGGCCTCGTCGCGCTCAGAGCGGAACCATCCGGCCCGCACTGTGCCGTCCTGAGCCTCGCTCCTCGGTACGAGTGGCGCTGATTCGGGCAAGGTGGGGAGCACCTCGCGGATGGCGTTTGCTAGGCCAAGAATTGCTCGGTCGGACCGGCGGTTCAAACTCAGGGGGAGCGTCTCCGTCGGCGCTCCATCGGCTCTTGGGAAGTGAGTGGGAAACGCATAGAAGTTGTCGAGCGACGCCCCACGCCATTCGTAGATGGTTTGGTCGGTATCACCCACCGCTGTTACCGAAGCGTGTGGTCCGAATATGCTTGTCAGGAGGAGTCTTTGGGCAGGGTCGGTGTCTTGATACTCGTCGAGCAGGACGACGTCGTACCTAGCAGCAAGGTCCGAGGCGATGTCTGGATGGCTGGTCACCAGTGTGACGGCCTTTGAGATGAGATCGGTGAACTCGATCAACCCCAGCCTGTCCTTTTCGGCTCGATACCCAGCCACTACCGTGAGGAGGTCCGTGCGCTTGTGCCAAATGCTTTGCGGATCCTGTGCGGCACCAGGAGGCGCGAGAGACGCTAGGTCGGACGGGTCCCGCAAGTGACGTGCGAGTCCGTCGTCGAGGGAGAGCAGGTCGGCAACGCGCTCCCTCATGGAGGTCAGGTCGAGATTCGTCTTGGTATCGCGCAGGACAATCCTTGCAAGTTCCGATCGATGGCCATCGTCGAGGAGAAGCGCTCCGGCGTCGTATCCAACAAACGCGCCGAACTCGTCGAGGATCGACGCTGCAAAGCCGTGATAGGTAGAGACCTCAACTTCTTGGCTTCCCTCGGTCGATCCGACCCGCTGTCGGAGTTTCGATCGTAGTTCGTCCGAAGCCTTCACGGTGAATGTGATTCCTAAGGCCCTCGTGGGCTGGATACCGTCCGCTACAAATTTGCCTAGACGCTCAACGATTGTTGTGGTCTTGCCAGTTCCTGCACCTGCGGCGACTCGCACATGATGTTGCGAGTACCCGATGATCCTCCGTTGTTCTTCCGTTGGTTCGAACGGCGGTGACCCGTACTTGACCGATTCGGAATCTTTCGTGCTTGAGCTTGTTGGTTCAACTTTCACGACCGGAATGCCTCCCTGCCTTCTTTTCGTGCCGGACACACTGGGGCGAACTCGCATCGGTCACATCGATCTCCGACCACAGCTGGGAACCTCTCCGATCTGATCCCGATGGCTACCTCGACAAGTTTCTGCCTGACATTGGCGAGCTGTGCCATGTCGAACTGTCTGGTCACAATCGACCTGACGTTTGGCTTGGGGTACGGGAACCAGAATTCAGCGCCAGCGACTTCGCCAATCTTTGCCAGATCGTCATCTGCCATAGCAGCCAGGATGTAGAACCCGAGTTGAAGAGACTCCTCAGCATCCTTGACCGGTACCGCGCTGCCAGAGGTCTTGTAGTCGACGACGGTCAGGTGCCCATCGGAAACCTCGACTCTGTCAATCTTCCCAGCCCAACTCGTGTCATCAAGCTTGATTTCGACGTCGGTCTCGACCGCTACTACTTCTGCTGAACTTGGCCACTTTTCGTAAAGGTTGGTCAGAACAACCATGGCCCTGCGATACCAAGCATGACCGACGCTGTCGTCGCCGAATCCGAGCTCGTCCCACTGCTCGTCGAGGATCTCAACCGCTCGTTCGAAAGTTGAACGTGCCTCCCCACGGTCAAGAACTTCAGCCTCGGCAAGTTCGAGCACTTTGTGAACCAAAGTCCCGAGAGTCAGGTACGGAGACGAGGCGTCCTTCTTTGTTGCGAACCGGTCGAGCACATATTTGCGAGGGCATTCGGCGTAGGTGTTGGCTTGGGATGGCGAGGTTCGGTGGTCAGGAGCGACGAAGCCGGTGTCGATGCCCCTTTTGGCCGTGCCGTATCGATGGGTCTGATCGACAAACCCGTGGGTTGTGGCATTGGCAAGAACCGACAATGCCGCAATTCGCACAGCGTCGTCCGCAAATGGATCCCTGAGCGTCCGACGGAGCATGGCCTCGTACCCTCGGTGGGTAAGAGGCGCAGCGTCGCGCACGGGTTCTGTTGGCTCGGCGACCTGTGGGAGAAACCGACTTGGTTCGACCTGTTCAGAATGGCTGTCGAGCTCAGTAGCGGTCCAGACGACACGGTCGGTGGCTCGGGTCATTGCGGTGTATGCAAGGCGCCGTTCTTCGTTCAGTCTGAATTGCATGTAGGAGGCTTGATCCTCTGGAAGGTGTGGGTTCAGCAATCGTGTTCTCAGCAGGGAGTCCTTCAAGCGCAGGTCGGGGAGGAGCCCTTCGACTGCGTGTGCGATATACACAGCGTCATACTCAGTTCCTTTGGCTCGGTGCAGCGTCGCAATCGTTACCCCAGCCACCGGTCCTGATCGAAAGCTGAAGAGCGCATCGGCTTCGATATCGGAGGCCGATGCCAAGATCTGCTGGTCCCTCAAAGTCGCCTCGGGTGCCCGTTCTCCCATCCGAGCCACGGCCTGTGAGAAAGCGGCCCACGCCTTTCTGTCAGATACCTTGTCATCGTCGGACGCTATTGCGTGCAGCTGGGGGAGAGCATTCCACACATGCCAGAGCCCCATCCTCGCAGGGAGAGAGTCAGCCCAAGATGTGTCGTTGAGCAAGCCAGCAAGAGTCTCGCCGTGTTTGATTCTCTTCGAGATTGCGGCCGGCCATGGAGCCCCGGCCTCAACGTCTTGGATTGCCTTATTCACTGCCCCGTGCGGCGCAGCGATGAATGGGCCCATGAGTATCGCCCGGATCGTGTCGACGACATCCCTGTCGGATTGCCCTCCGGATGCAAGAGCAACGAGATCGTACACGAATCGAACGACCGGTTGGTCTTCGAGCTGCTCGAGGGTTAGCCCGTGCGGAATTCCTCTCCGCTCAAGCGAGGCAGCGACTCGCTGTTGGAACGCGCCGCCGGAACGCGTGAACACTGCGATACGGCCAAGCTCCACGCCATCGACGAGATGGATCCGCTCGATGTCCGATGCAATCCATTCGCTCTCGCTGTCTGGGCTATCGAATATGTGAGTTGCGACCGATCCATTCGTTCGAATGCTTGCCACTTTCCCCGCCGCCCCAGGAAGCTCGCGTCCAGTCACATTCACAGCTGCTGCGAGGATCTCTTCAGGGACCCGAAATGAGGTGGTGAGTACCAGCCTGTCTGCGTCCCCGCCAAGGGCTTCTGAAGCCTTTGCTGGAAAGTCGAGCACGTTATGGATGTCGGTTCCCCGAAACGAATAGATGGACTGGTACGGGTCAGCCACCACGGTGAGCGAGCCGCTGGCTTTTGCGAGACCAAACAAGATTCGGGACTGCACCGGAGACGTGTCTTGATATTCATCTGCAAACACGTGCTCGTAAGAATCTGAGACACCAGGCTCGGACTCTACGAGTTCTACCGCTTCGTTGAGCAGCCTGCCGTAGTCGATACGATGCGAAGCTGTCAGTTCCGCGTTGTACCGGGTCAGGAAGTCCGACAATCCCTTCCACTCAGGAATCTCGGATCTGGAGAGATCGGCAAGGGTGTTGTTCTGCTCATGGAAACGAAGTATGAAGTCGGTTATTTCCGAGGCCATGGCGGCTGTGCCGAGAATCGCTCCGTACGATCGACTCCAGTTTGCTGGGTCTTCCTCTTGGAGGACGGCGTGGACAAACGCCTCGTGTTCGGGCCCAGCGAGAACCGATGGAGCCTTCTGCCATCCGACCGACGCGTAATGCGCTTCGACGAGTCGGTTTGCCAATGAGTGGTACGTGGCAACTTGGACCTGATACGACGCAGACCCAATGGCGTCGAACAGTCGGGTTCGAATGTCGTTGACTGACAACCTAGAAAAGGTGAGGATCGCGATAGTCGAAGGATCAGATCCTGCTGCAATCGCGGCGGCGACTCTCCGACACAGGAACTCTGTTTTGCCCGTGCCCGGTCCACCCACGACTATCTGTGGGTGACCCGGCGCCGCCACATGGGTGTCCCAGTCGGCAGGGTCTATGCGAACTTCGCGAATTGTTGTCGTCTCCATCACCGGACCGTATCAGTCACCACTGACGGCTTCTGTCGAGGCGTCAACGGGTTCATCGGCTGTGTGAGAGGAATCTGCGGCATTGGATTCTGCGGCCGTGACCTCCGTTTCAGCTTTTGCTCGACCGGCCATTTCAGCGTCAATCTCCGCTCGGCTGACTGCGATCTCGGCTGGGGTGTTGAACACTGGGCACAGCGTCTCTTTGAAGTCGCACCAGCCACATAGAACGGACTCGCGTGCCGGCCACGTGTCTGTTGCGATGGCTTTGTTAATCGCTCGCCATAGCGCTGTCAATTGCTGGTGCATCGCATCGAGTTGAGCGTCGTTGATATCGAGTGTGTACACGGTCGGTCCGTTGAGATATAGCAGTCGCACCCTGTCCGGCGTAACTCCTTGGGTCGTTCGGATCAGGAGCGCATAGATCTTCAACGCGAAGAATGCCTTTCCGGCGTATTGCTCAGGTGGGGCCTTGCCGGTCTTGTAGTCGGTGATGACGAGGAGCTCGCGCTCGACGCCGAGACTGTCGGCTTCAGTCACGGTCTCCATCCGGTCGAGGATGCCACGGATGGTCATCTCATCAATGGGGACTCTCAGATCCATTTCGAGTTCGTTTGGCTCGAATGAAGTGGGGTCTTCGATAGTGAAGTAGTCAGCGAGGAGTTGAAGGCTCCCGAGCCCCCATTCGCGTTCATCTTCAACTGACTCAAAGAGATTCGGGTACTCCGTCAGTTTGAGTTCTGACCATGACTGGCGAAACAAGTCGTACAGATTCTCGGGTGTGCGGTCGGCCGCTGGCTGCTGAAAGAGTCGTTCGAGGGCAAGGTGAGCGGTCGTCCCTCTGGCCTGATGGACGGTTGGCTCGGTCGGAATCCTGTCGATCGACTTGAACTTGTACATCTGAGGACATTGCTTGAAATCGCTCGCCCGAGATGGCGAAAGTGTCAGGAGAGTTGTCGGTGCTGCGTCGTTTGCGGTCATGGGATGACCATACCCATGCGGTGTGACACGAATGGCTGCCACCGCGAAAACTGGATGTACCACGCGAAAACCAACCACCACTCTCGGTCGACGCCCGGTGTCTCGTCATCTACCTTGCGGCGGGCCTGAAGGGTTCAAACCCTGACGGTGTGGCAGGGCCAACTTCGGTTGGCCCACCCAGGAAACTGGGGCCAGCCTTCTGCTACGGCGGAGGCACTGGTCTTGCGAGGGAGCCCAGCCTTCAATGGACCGACGGAGCGCCTCCGTTTGGTGGCGATCCAGGGAGGAACTTCGGTTCCGCCCAGCCTGAGACTTCGGTCGAGGGCAGTCCAATCGGACGTGACGGCCTAGCTGGCAGCCGAAAGGACACAGGAGCGACGTTGCCGTCGTTCCATGCAATCCCCGAGGGGGTGAGGCTTCGGCCGAAATCCTCTCGGGGTTTTGCTTTTGTGGAAGCGTTTGGCGTCTACCGTCTACCGTCTACCGTCTACCGTCTACCGTTTACCGTCTACCGTCTACCGTCTACCGTCTACCGTCTACCGGTTACCGGAAGCGGGGCAGCTTTCAGCTTTCGGAACTGGCGATCTTGTTGCTCGTTGTCGCGGCCCGGATGTGTTGTTGTGTTCCGTGGTTGTCGGGAATGGAGAACTCCACTCTCGGTTTTCCGGGTGCTCTTTCGGTAGGCGGTGGACGGTAGGCGGTGGACGGATTTCCTTCTCGCGAAAAACAGTCGCCACTCGCGAAAACCAAGAAGCGATCTGGCTTGCGGATGGAATGCAAGAAGGCGTATCTTCTCATTACTGCGAAGGGGCAACTCGGAGCGGGACACCAAGGGGCAACCTGAGGTGGTGTTGTCAGGGAAAATCCGTGACCGGCGCAAGCTGGAATCCGGGTCCCGTCAACCGCCGCAAGGCGGAGGGCGGCAATGGCGACAGACTGTCACAGGAAACCGTGACCGGCGCAAGTTGGAAACGGATCCGTGAATCGCCGCAAGGCGGAACGCGGCCCACGTGGCGGTCACGACCCGGCAACGGGTCACGGTTCGGCAACGGACCACGC
>JAQCAA010000065.1 GCA_027728645.1 Actinomycetota bacterium
GAGGGTTGCAAGGACGATCGCCGATCTTGGAGGTGTGGAGCAAACAACGGATGTCCACATCAAAGAGGCCATGACTTTGAGAGGTGGCCTGTCGTGAGCGATGCCGATTCGCTCAGGCTTGCTTTTGGGGCCTTGGCTCCTCGCAAGGTCGATCAACTCATCGAACGGTACGGCTCCTCACACAACGCCGTGAAGGCTGTCGTCGGGGGTCGCTCGGGCCTTAACAGTGACGTTCAACGCGAGATTGCGGTCTCCGCGCATGAGCGATCCGAGCAGCTGTTTGCAAAGGGGGTTCGGTTTGTGGATTCTTCCGACACGGCCTTCCCTCGTGGGATATTGAATTTTGAGGGATCGCCGCGTTGGCTCTTTGTGAAAGGTGAACTTCGGGCTGGTCCCTCCATCGGCATCGTTGGCAGCCGATCGTGCACGGCATACGGCCTTGAACTCGCCGAGGCGTACGGCCGTGTCGCAGCGGGAACCGGTTGGAACGTTGTCAGCGGGCTTGCCAAAGGCATTGACGCCGCGGTCCACCGAGGTGCAGCATCCGCTGGTCCTCACCGGCAGATGAACGCCGGCGACATAGGCCAATGCGCCGCCGTTCTTGGGTGTGGCATCGATGTCGTGTACCCCAGATCTAACGCATCGTTGTACGAACAGGTAGCCGAGTCTGGAGGTGTCATTCTTTCCGAGTTTCCCCCAGGGACACGACCAGATGCTTGGAGGTTCCCGACGAGGAACCGCATCATCGCAGGGCTTTCAAACATCGTCTTGGTGGTCGAGGCTTCCGAGAGGGGTGGTGCGCTGATTACTGCACGGATTGCGATCGACTACGGCATACCTGTCTACGCGGTTCCTGGTGATGTCGATCGGGCTACGTCGGCTGGAACGAACGCTCTCATCAGAGACGGTGCGTTCCCGGTGTTCGGACCGGAGGACCTCGCAACCCTGCTTGACCTACTTCGTCCAGTTGTCAACCTACGCAGCGGAGTGGGGATGTCAGCCGACCAATGAACGGTTTCGACGGATCGGCTAGTTGGGGTATTTCGGCGCTACTCCATACATGTTGGGCTCCGGATCTGTGTCCAGGAGGAGAAAGATGAGCACAATGATGCCCCCGACAAGGGGGATCAGCCCGAATAGCAGGAACCAGCCGCTCTTGCCCGTGTCATGAAGGCGGCGAACACTGACGGCCAAACCCGGGACGATGACTGCGATACCGTACACGAAGTACAGAATGATTCCGATGGCTCCGAGGGTGCTGCTCACAGATCCCAGGATCAGTGACGCAGCCCCAATCCCGACGGCGACCCCCGCGTTCAGAAGGATGAACCACCAGTACTCGGATCTCCTTGCTCGGCCGTTGAAGTCCGCGTACTTCTGTGTCAGGACCGCCTTGTAGTAGGCAGCGGGCGCCTCGGCTACGACGGGCTGTCTGGCTGTCATATAGTTTCTCCACTCGTTGAACCACAGGGTTGAATCACACGTTCGGGTTGCGGCGACAGTAGCACGCAGCGATCAGCGATCCGTGGGTCGCTGCACAGAGCACCTGACGCTACTCGGGTCGAGATCCCGGGCCGAGGTCCCCCCGCCCCCGATGGGCGGCAGGAGAAGCAGTAGAGATATTCGCAGGATCGTCGATGAGCCTGCCGCCACGGACGGTTGCTCCGATTGTGAGGGCCGCTGACACAACGACGAGGTTCTTGAGAATGTATTGACCCTCGATTGTCGGCACGAACGGCCGCGACCATGTCAACTCCGGGAACAAGAACAGCGGTGTCGCCGCACCCACCATCTGGAAGACGAGCATCAGCAAGGTGAGCCGCATGAACTTGCCGGTCAGGAGCCCGATTCCGATGGCCGTCTCGAGGGTGGCAAGGAGAACCCGCGCGACGTCGTGAGATATCAATCCGAATGTGAGCTTGTCCATCGTATCGGTTGCGAGTTGATCGGCTGGACTCAGACCTGGCCAAAACTTGAGGACACCGAACCAAACGAAGATGACGCCGATGCTGACCCGCAACATCGTCAATCCGTACTGTGCCAGCCAGCGGGTTAGCCGGCGATCTACCGCGTGGAACACCGTTCGGTCCATGCAGTCAACGTTATCGGGGCACACGCGATACGAACCTTCGAACCATCGAGCTCGATGATTCGGGTCAACCGCCGTACCATTGCGGAATCATCGACAGGGAAGTGCGACGTGATCAAAATGTATGGGGCTGAATGGTGCATCGACTGCCGCCAAGCTCGCATGTATTTCGAACGCAACGACATCACGTTCGAGTACATAGATGTCTCGATCGATGTCGACGAGATGGAAACCGTGATTCGATTCAACGAAGGACGCCGCAGCATCCCAGTCGTCGTGTTCCCGGACGGCACACATCTCACCGAACCAACCGAAGCCGAACTCGAAGCCAAGCTCGCTGGCTGATCGCGGATGCGGGGGTCAGGTCCGAGAGATGTTGACGAATGCCTCATTCACAGCCACTATTGGCGGGTGCCTGGCCATTCGATCTCCGCAGCGGTTGACGCTTACCTTTATCGGTGCTCCGTTGAACGGGGTCTGTCGCCTCACACCATCGATGCCTACCGTCGGGACCTTGCTGGCTTCGTCGAGTTCTGCGACAGATTCGGTGCGTCGGATCTCGAAGAAGTTGATCGCAGGCTTGTGAGGCGATTCATCGCAAATCTGTCGACCCGAAGCTACGCTCCCCGCTCCGTGTCACGAAAGGCGTCCTCCGTGCGCGGCTTCCTTGCTGATGCGTCGCGTCGCGAACTTGTAGCTTCGAACCCCGCCGCCGCGGTCCCTCATCCCAAGCGCCCAGGAACGTTGCCAAAGGCCATTCCCTCCCAATCCCTTGGCGTTCTTATCGACAACATCGATGGCGACACGCCGGTGGATGTCAGGGACAGGGCAATCATTGAAACGCTCTACGGCACCGGACTGCGGGTATCGGAGCTTGCGGCTCTCGTAGTAGGCGATCTGGTCGGGGGTGCTAGTTTTCTGGTCGTCACCGGAAAGGGCTCGAAACAGCGGTCAGTGCCGATAACGTCGAGTGTCGAGCGGGCCGTGGCGCGTTACATTGCCGATTCGCGGCAAGTGTTGCTCGGTGGACGTGCCTCTCAGCGGCTCTGGGTGGGAGTCCGGGGCGGCGACTTGTCGACCCGAGACATTCGTCGAATCGTCCAAGCCAGAATTGGCTCCTTCCCACACGCGTTGAGACATTCGTTCGCTACCCATTTACTCGAAAACGGAGCAGATTTGCGTTCTGTGCAGGATCTGCTCGGCCACACCGAACTGGCAACCACACAGATCTACACTGGAGTAACTCGCAAGCACCTGACCGAGACATACGAAAGAAGTCACCCGCGTGCCTGAAAAGCAAAAGCACGAGATGGACGATGTGTGGGCGTCGTACAAAGCAACAGGTGACGAGCGCGCACGCGAGGGCCTGATTCTTCATTACTCGCCGCTCGTGAAGTTCGTTGCAGGCAGGGTTGGATCTGGGCTGCCAAAGAACGTGGACCACTCGGATCTTGTCTCTTTCGGCACTTTTGGCCTTATCGACGCAGTCGACAAGTTCGAGCCGGAGCGCGGATTCAAGTTTGAGACATATGCAGTGAACCGAATAAAGGGGGGTGATCCTCGATGAGCTCAGAGCCCTCGACTGGGTGCCTCGCTCTGTCCGCGCACGAGCACGGGAAATCCAGCGGACCATGGCTGAGCTGAATCACAGACTCCAAAGGACGCCGAGTGAGGAAGAAGTCGCGGAAGCCATGGAGGTCCCAGTCGGCACGTTGAGGGACCACCTTGGCGAGATTGCCAACTTGGGCTTTGTAGCGCTTGATGATCTGCTGAATCCAGGCGAGCGCGAGTCCGGGTCGATGACAGAGATGATCGCCGATAAGGATGCCATCGATCCATCTGGAAACTTCGAAAAGGAAGAGACCAGATACATGCTGGCAGATTCGATCAATCGCTTGCCGGACAGAGAACGTCTGGTGCTGACTCTCTACTACTACGAGGGACTCACGCTCGCCGAAATCGGTGGTGTGCTCAATGTCACGGAATCGCGGATCTGTCAGATCCATACCAAAGCAGTGATGAGCCTAAGAAACCGGTTTATAGAACCTGCGTACAGATAGTCAAACCGGCCTTCGGCCGTTTTACCCGTCTACCGTCTACCGTTCACCGTTCCAGCGGCCTTCGCGGAGCCTCGCCGACCTTGCTGGTGACGTTTCTGATTCGGTAGACGGTAGACGGTAGGCGGTAAACGTCGCTTGGGCTGATGTCTCGGCGTTATCCGAACCGAGTCCATTACTCTTTGCTCATCAAACACGGTCATCGCAATCCTCGTGTGGTGCGGCTACTCAGGTAGACGTTCGAGGGCTCGAAGGGTGATCGGAAGCTCAAC
The DNA here is from genome assembly GCA_027728645.1 of Actinomycetota bacterium. GTDB lineage: Bacteria > Actinomycetota > Acidimicrobiia > Spongiisociales > UBA5794 > UBA5794. Next base: position 4,419 of record JAQCAA010000065.1, read on the forward strand.
CCGAACAAGGAGACACAATGGCTGTTATCGCCATGCGCCAGCTTCTCGAAGCAGGCGTCCACTTTGGTCATCAGACCTCTCGGTGGAACCCGAAGATGCGTCCGTGGATTTTCTCGGAACGCAACGGCCTCCACATTCTCGACCTTCGTCAGACCCTTGCGGCTGCCGAAACCGCCTACAACATGGCTCGTGACATCACGGCCGGTGGCGGAACGGTTTTGTTCATCGGAACGAAAAAGCAGGCACAAGGTGCAATCGAAGAGGCAGCCATCCGCAGCCAGATGCCGTACGTCAGCAACCGTTGGCTCGGTGGCATGCTCACCAATTTCCAGACGATTCACAAGCGGATTCTCTACATGCACGAACTCGAGCAGATGGAAACAACAGGCGAAATGGATCAGCTCCCGAAAAAGGAGCGGTTGAAGCTTCGTCGTGAGCTCGTCAAGCTTCAGAACGTCCTTGGTGGGGTCACCGACCTTCGCCGTCAGCCAGATGGCGTCTTCATCGTTGACATCAACGAGGAGCACATTGCAGTGGGGGAAGCCAAGCGCCTTGGTATTCCTGTAATGGCGCTTGTTGACACGAACTGTGACCCAGACGACATCGATCTCGTAATTCCAGGCAACGATGACGCCATCCGAGCAGCTCAGCTACTCGCCGGCGTTGTCGCAGACGGCTGCATCGCAGGAGCAGAGATTGCAAACGCAAAGCGCAAGGATGCGCCGCAGACAGATTCCAAGGAGTAACGGTGGCTGATTTCACCGCACAAGATGTCCAGGCCCTGAGGAAATCCACAGGGGCAGGCATGATGGATGCCAAGAAGGCACTCTCGGAGACCAGCGGAGACATGGATAAGGCAGCCGATTATCTTCGAGAGAAGGGAATTGCATCTGCCGCCAAACGCGCCAACCGCGAGCAAGGAGAAGGTGTCGTCGGCGTCTATATGCACATTCAATCTGGACGCCCGGTCCTCGGAGTCCTTGTCGCTCTTGCGTCCGAAACCGACTTCGTAGCAAAAAGTGATGAGTTCAAGGACACGGCCAATGACATCGCCATGCATGCAGCGGCATCGCAGCCACGTTGGGTAACTCGTGACGAGGTACCCGAGGCAGTGGTCGCCAAGGAAATGGAACTTATTGCAGCCGAGGCCAGAAACGAAGGCAAGCCGGATGAGATCATTGAGAAGATCGTGGCTGGTCGCATCGAGTCGTTCTACAAGGACAACGTCCTAGTAGATCAGGTTTTTGTTCGGTCAGACAAGTTCGAAGGAACCGTCGGCGCACTCGTGCAAGGGCTAGCGGTCAGAATGGGTGAGAACATTTCGATCTCATCGATGGCTAGGGTCGCCGTAGGGGAGTGACCGACGGACTTGGGAGTGATCAGATGACGAAGCGTAGGGTCGTACTCAAGCTCTCGGGAGAAGCGTTTGCCGACGCAAAACTTGGCTACGGAATCGATCCCGAAACCGTTGATCGCACGGCTCGGGAGATTGCTGCGTCGCAGGCCGAAGGTCACGAGATCGCGGTAGTGGTCGGTGGCGGCAACATCTTCCGCGGCCTTTCCGGTGCCGCAAAAAACATGGACCGGGCAAATGCTGATTACATGGGGATGCTCGCAACGGTGATCAATGCTGTTGCTCTCAGGGACGCGCTTGAGCGTGCAGGCGTCGAGTGCAGAGTTCAGACCGCCATCAACATCCAACAGGTGGCGGAGCCATACATTCGGCTGCGGGCAATCCGTCATCTCGAAAAGGGCAGGGTCGTGGTATTCGCCGCAGGAACAGGAAACCCGTTCTTCACAACGGACACGACTGCTGCGCTCCGGGCAGCGGAGATTGGAGCTGACGCCGTGCTCAAAGGCACGAAGGTCGACGGCATCTACACATCCGACCCGACTATTGATCCAGACGCCAAGTTCATGAGCAATCTTGCCTACATGCACGCTATCTCCGAGAAATTGGGAGTAATGGATGCCACCGCTGTCACGATGTGCATGGAGAATCGCCTGCCGATCAGGGTGTTCAACATGATGACTCCAGGAAACATCGGGAAGGCAGTGAGGGGCGATGCTGTTGGCACGCTCGTAGAAGCAGGGAGTAGCTCATGATCGATGCATTGTTGGCTGACGCAGCACTGAAAATGGACCAAGCCGTTGAACACGCGGCGCATGAATTCTCCGGTGTTCGGAGCGGTCGCGCGAACGCGGGACTGCTGAGTCGCGTCAATGTTGACTACTACGGAACGCGCACGCCGTTGATGCAACTTGCAACTTTCTCGGTACCAGAGGCGCGAATGCTCATCGTTCAACCGTACGACAAAGGCTCCATGGCCGATATCGAGCGGGCAATCAGGGAGGCGGATCTCGGCCTTAACCCATCGAATGACGGCAACATCATCCGGCTTGCCTTCCCAGCACTCACCGAGGAGCGACGGCGCGAGCTCATCAAACTGGTGAGAGGGCTTGCAGAGGATGGTCGGATAGCGGTACGAAACATTCGGCGTCAGGCGAAAGACTCAATCGAAGCCGAAGATGCATCAGAGGATGAGATCCACAGGGCCGAAAAGCTGCTCCAGGACCTCACGGACAAGCATACGAAGTTGATCGACGATGCACTTGCCCGCAAAGAAGAAGAGCTACTCGAAGTCTGATCACGCTGAACGGTTCATGCGCTCCCGCGAGGGGGTACGGACGTCTGGCTCGCCGCTATTACGCAACTCTGTCAACGAATTCCGGTACCGTGGAGCCACATGCCAGACCATCCCCGCAACGAGAACGACACAAGCAGCTTCGACGATTGGTTGGCAGAGGACTCTGCACCTCCCACCGATCCTGTCGCGGTGCCTTCCGCGTCCTCTGACGACGACCAGGATGCAACATCGGAGATCGAGTCGGACGATGTCGCTGAGGATTCTGGCAGTCATGCCGACGACGACCAAGACATAACTGGAGAGGGTCCGGAAGCTGGCGCCCCATCGGACGATGACATGGGTATTGAAGATGTCGAGGGCGATGCCATGTTCCGGCCTCATGATCCTGACGTCGAGCCAGTCACTGAGGGATCCGCGGACGCCGAGGTACCCGAACCCGACGATCTAGTCGACACCGGTGAACTCGAAATCACTACCCCTCCAGCAGGTTTTTCCGCTGGGTTTGAGCTTGATGATGTTGACGATCCACCTGCCGACGGATTTGTTGCTCCCCTTGAAGATGAGGTACTCGAATTCGAGGCACCTGTGGTTGAGTTCGAGGACTTCGACGGCGGAGTCGACGTAGCCACAGAAGTCGAAAGGGCGGAGCCCGTCGACCCTCCCGCGTTCGAGGTGGATACCGGTGAGATCGAACTTGGCGCGGCGGAGCCCTTCACCGGTTTCGATGTTGGTGATTCTGAAGTAGTTGGCTACGACGACTTCGTTGTTCAGAACGACAGTGACGCCCTTTCTGCATCGGAGGACGATGGTGTTGCAGAGGTCGACTTTGGTTCCTGGGGAGACCAGACAGACGAGTCTGTAGCGGTCGAGACATTCGAAGGCGCTGTCCCGTACGACTTTCCTCAGGACACTTCCGATACCGCTTTTGACCCGTTCGAGGACACCGGAGAGGCCGTCTTCATCGGTGGGACAGAGTCGCCACCGAGCGAACTGGTCGGAGGATCGTCGTTCAGCGCTCTTTGGGCTGAGGGCCCAGCAGATGACCCACCAAGCTCGGATGCTCAAACGGACGAGGACACCGGGGAGGATTTCGATCTGGCTGACAATGAGCTCATCCTCGGTGCAACACGTGAACATGTCGGACTCGCTGCGGCGATTGCACGAGCCGAGACGGAGGACACCGCTCAGGTCGCACTCGTAGCTGAGATTCCCGGTCTTGAGTCCTCAGTTGTGGGGTTTGAGGATGTCGTGCAAGCAGAGGGTTATAGAAGGGTTCGGGCCAAAGCAGCTGGTGATTTGATTGCGCGCGTCGTAACCGGCGCAATTCTGATCCTTGCCCTCGGAGCCTCGCTTATATGGCGTCCTGCACTCGTCGTACTCGTGATATCTGTGTTCGTCCTCGGGGCGGGGGAGTTCTACACAGCCCTTGTCCGCTCCGAACGGAAGCCGATTTCTCTGTTCGGTTTCCTCGGAATCATTGGGGCGTCTCTTGGCGCATTCTGGTGGAGCGCAGCCGCCATCCCAATCGCATTCATCCTTGCCACTGTCATGCTTTTGCTGTTCTACGCTGTCGTGCCAGGCAAGGTTGATCCAATGGGGAATCTCGCTCTGACCATGACCGTGATGGTGTGGGCGGGACTCGGTTCGTTCGCCCTAGCAATCTCCAGGTCCGACGACTACCAGATACTCATACTCGGAGTCGTCGCCACCGTGGCGGCCGCAGACATTGCAGCGTTCTTTGTCGGGCGAGCGCTTGGACGGACTCACTTGGCCCCATGGGTGTCGCCGAACAAGACCGTTGAGGGCCTTGTCGCCGGGTCGATCTTTGCTATCGGCATCGGAGCCGGACTTCACTACTTCCCGCCGTTCGAACTGACTTCAGGTCTTGCGATCGGCGCGTCAGCCGCTGTCCTAACCCCTCTCGGAGATCTCGCAATGTCCGCGGCCAAGCGGTCTCTCGGGCTCAAGAACATGGGTTCCGTGCTTCCAGGCCACGGCGGGTTCCTCGATCGCATCGATGGTCTCTTGTTCGCAGTCCCTGCAGCTTGGGCAATCTTCATCTGGGCGGGACTGCTCTGAAGCCGCTCGTTATTCTTGGGGCGACCGGGTCGATTGGTCGCCAGGCAGTTGAGGTTGCGCACCGCGTCGGCGCTCCGATAGCGGCATTGGCAGCGAACTCAGCTTCTGACTCCCTCCTCGAGATGGGTGAAGCTCACCCCGAAGCCATTGTGTGTGTCGCGGACCCGCAAGGGTCTGAGGAACACTTCCGGTCGGTGTTCGGTCCGAGGGTGAGGTTTGGTACTCAGTCTGTCACTGAGGTTGCTGCCCTTGGAAACACGACGGTGTTGAACGGGATTGTCGGTGCGGCTGGCTTGGAGGCGTCTCTCTCTGCGCTCAACGCTGGGAACCGTCTCGCCCTTGCGAACAAGGAAAGCCTTGTCGCTGGAGGATCGCTTCTCACTCGTGCCCTGGCTGACGGCGGTGGCGAACTCATCCCTGTCGATTCTGAGCATTCAGCGATTTGGCAGTGCATTCATGGCGAGAACGTCTCACATGTCAAACGGCTCATCCTGACTGCTTCCGGGGGCCCGTTCCGTGGAAGGTCCAGGAGCGAAATGGTGACGGTGTCTGTGGCCGAAGCGCTTGCTCATCCGACGTGGGAAATGGGACCCAGAATCACGACGGACTCAGCGACTCTGATGAACAAGGCATTTGAGGTCATCGAGGCCCACCACCTGTTCAGCGTCGGCTACGACGACATCGATGTCGTTATTCACCCGCAAAGCGTGGTTCATTCGTTTGTTGAATTTGACGACGGGGTGGTCAAAGCCGAACTTGGATTCCCTGACATGCGTAAACCAATTCAGGCGGCGATCACGTACCCAGAACGTGTGAGTGTGCCGCACCAACCGTTCGACCTTGTAGGCACCGATCTGACGTTCGAAGCTCCAGATCTTGAGACGTTTCCGTGTCTGGCTCTCGGCTACGAGGCTGGTCGGCTTGGAGGAACGGCCACGGCTGTGCTCAACGCAGCGGATGAGATTGCAGTGGCGGCCTTTTTGGCTGAGCGAATTGCGTTCTTGCGCATCGCTGACGTGGTTGCTGAGGTTCTTGGTGCTCATGACGTGTACGAACCTGACTCTGTTGCTGGGGTTGGCGCAGCAGATGCGTGGGCTCGTTCACATGCGGAAGCTGCTGTTACGAGGTTCAGCAGTTAGAGAGAAGCACCGGTACCGTTCGCCGACTGTCTGAGCAAACTGGGGAGCCCAATGGGTCCTGTCATCATGATTATCGGCGTCATCTTGATGATCGTCATCCACGAGGGCGGACACTTTGTGGCCGCCAAGGCGTTCGGCATGAAAGCGACCGAGGCGTTCTTCGGTTTCGGGCCGAGACTCTGGTCCACGAAACGCGGAGAGACCGAGTACGGCATCAAGGCCATCCCGTTCGGTGGCTATGTGCGGATCATTGGGATGAACCCATTCGAAGAGATCGCTCCGGAAGAGGAAGGGCGAACCTACCGCGTCGCTCCTTTCTGGAAGAAATCTGTTGTGGTGCTCGCTGGAATCATGACCCACTTTGTTGTCGCGTTCCTTCTTCTGTATTTCATTGGTCTGATGTTCGGCACGGTTTCTCGAGATGAGAACGACTTTTCCATCCGCACAACCACTATCGCAGCCGTCTCCGAAACGGTGCCAGATGGCTCCGCGCCTTCGCCCGCACTGGTATCGGGTGCAGCCGAAGGAGATGTGATTCTCTCTGTGGCTGGCTCTCCAGTCAGTGAGTGGTCAGAATTCGTCGAATTCACCGCAGAACACGGAGGTGAGACCGTCGACATTGGTGTTGCGCGCGATGGGAAAAGTATCGAACTCACAGCAACACTTGCGATTTTTGAGCGATCGGTGCGAGACCCCGAGACTGGTGTGGTCGTCGTCGACTCAGCCGGAGTCCCTGTCACTGAACAGGTTGGGTTCTTCGGCGTTGTATCCGAGCCGCTCCGGGAGCAGCCAGGGGTGATCGGAATGGTTCCTGTGGCTGGAGCACAACTTGGCGAAGCGGTCGCCCAAAGCGTCAAGGGTCTGTGGGAAATGGTGATTAGTTTTCCGAAGATCGTGTTGGCAGTGTTCGGCGGTGATGATGAAGTCCTTGAGACGGTGCGACCGGTGTCTCCGATCGGACTGGTCCAACTCGCTGGGCCGATCGAAGGAACGCTCCAGCTGCTGGCCCTCGTGAACATCTTTGTTGGGGTTCTCAACTTCGTTCCTCTTTATCCGCTCGACGGAGGACACTTTGCTGTCGCCGGGTACG
>JAQCAA010000066.1 GCA_027728645.1 Actinomycetota bacterium
ACGCTCTGCAGAGAGCCCGTGAATTCGGCGATCTCTCCGAGAATGCAGAGTATGCTGCTGCGAAGGAGAGGCTGATGTTTCTCGAGCAGCGCATCAACAGGCTTGAGGAAACGCTCAGCCGTGCCAGTCTGCTCGAAAACGAGAACATCCCCGATGACAAGGTCTACATCGGGGCGACAGTTCTGTTGCGGGATCTGAAAAAGAGTCTGGAATTGACGTATACTCTGGTGTCCCCGGAGGAGGCGGACTTTGACGAGGGCAAGATCTCCACGGTGTCACCCATCGGCAAGGGCCTGCTCGGCAAGGAAGAGGGGGTCGAGGTCGAGATCGCCGTCCCAGCCGGGACGCTGCACTACAAGATTCTCAAGATCACTCGAGACTGATTTCCGACTGGCAGTCGACGAGGTTTTCGACAGCGAGCGCTGTGCCGGCATCCCATTCCAGGCTTAGTTCATGTGGCGCCGATCTCTGGACCTGATTTCCCAGCCCCTGCCGCTCGGGGCAGGTCTGGCGCGGATGGCGGCCATTGTCGCCGAATACATGTCTGTCGATCGCTGCTACGTGCTGCTTCTGGATCGAGCAACCGATGAGCTGGTCCTGCAGATGGACGGGCAATCGACAACGACCGAAGCCGGCGCCGAGATCCGCCTACGCGTGGGCGTCGGCCTGACAGGTCTGGCAGCAAGCCGCCAGCGGACGATTCAAGTGCCGCACATGCGGCGTGACCCCCGTTCCGTCGATCTCGGTGACGGCGTCGATTTCCGCAGCATCATCGCCGTACCTATCGTTGAAGAAGGCGATTTGATCGGCGTTTTTTCGCTGCAAACTCTCGCCGAACGTCACTTCACCCCGGATGAGGTTGCCTTCCTGGAGTCGACGATTCGCCCGCTGCTGACTCTGATGGTCACCACGTCTCACGCGCGCGACGATCTGGCGCGGCGCAATAGCCAGATTCAGGCTCTCAATGAGCTCGGTCAGGCGATGAACTCGGGGCTGGATCTCGACGAATCCCTCGAGTTGATCGCTGCGCGCGCCGCCGAAGCGCTTGGCGCCAAGGGTTCGGCGATCCGTCTTTCAGTTGCCGACGGCAGTCTGGCGCTGGCGACGCTCTATTCGCAAACGAACGAGGGCATCGACTCGACGTATGAGAAACGCATCGCCGAGTGCGTTGCTGCCACGGGCGAGCCAATCCTCATCGACGAAGAACCCCATGCTCTGGGGTCCTCCCTGTTGTGCGTGCCTCTTGTGTTGGAGGAAAGTGTCGTCGGTACGCTGACACTGCTCGACAAGATCGCCAGGGATCGCCACGATCGTCGTCGTTTCACCGACGACGATCTGAGCACGTTGTTCGCTCTGTCGAGTCAGATCGCAGCCGAGATCGAGGACATCAGACTTACCAAACGTCTGCAGGAGTTGGTCCGGACCGAGCAAAAACAGGGAAAGCAACTGCGCACGCTCTACAACCGTTCGCGAGCCTTCCTCGAATCCATTTCGGACGGGCTGCTTGCCGTCGATGACAACGGTATCGTCATCGAGGTCAACTCCGTAGCCCGTCGTATCATCGGCCGCGATGTCAAGGACATTGAAGGACACGGGATTGCCGAACTGGTGGAGGACAAGCCTCCCATCGTCAGCTGGGTATCACGTGGCGAGCAGTTCAGCAGTCGCGTGATTACGCTCAAGACTTCTGAGGGGCGTGTGGCGGCAAGGGCCAATCTGCAGCCGTTTCACGACGAGAAGTCCGGCCCGGCCGGCGCCGTCCTCACCTTTCGAGAAATGGCAGAAGTCGGTCGACTGGTCAACCGGGTCATCGGCGTCGAACGGACCTTCACATTTGACGACATCCTCGGCGAGAGTCCGGCGATCCAGCAAAGCACGGAACTGGCTCGTGTCGCTGCCGGCACCGCGTCAAACATCCTCATTGGCGGCGAAACGGGGACGGGCAAGGAGGTCTTCGCGCAATCGATCCACAATGCCAGTGCTTTCGCCGAAGGGCCCTTTCTTGCGGTGAACTGCGCGGCTCTGCCTCGTGACCTGATTGAGAGTGAGCTCTTCGGCTACGTTGAGGGGGCCTTCACAGGGGCCAGTCGAAAGGGCCGACTGGGCAAGTTTGAGTTGGCCAGCGGCGGCTCGTTGTTTCTTGACGAGATCGGTGAGATCCCACCGGAGGTGCAGGTCAAGCTGCTGAGGGTTCTGCAGGAGAAAGCGATTGTTCGCGTCGGTGGAGACCGCACAATCCCGGTGAACTGTCGGCTGATCGCTGCGACGAACCGGGATCTGCACCGAGCCGTGGCCGAAGGGGGCTTTCGCCAGGATCTGCTCTACCGCCTCGATGTCATCTCGATTGACCTGCCGCCGGTTCGGCAGCGTCTGGGGGATCTGCCGCTGTTCATCGAGAGGTTCATCCGCATACATGCCGAGCGCAATCAGAAGGTTGTAGAGGGAATCGAAGCAGACGCCTTGAGTCGGCTGACGGACTATCACTGGCCGGGGAATGTGCGTGAAGTCGAAAATGTCATTGAGCACGCGGTCGCCCTTGCGCGAGGACGGCTCATCGGGATTGCCGATCTCCCTGCCTCCATGAGCAGGGCGGCTCTGGCGCCAGCCTCCGGGTCTGGCCACTCTGGTCTGACAGGGGCGCGCCTGGAGTACGAAGCGGCTAAGGAGCAGATGTATCTTGAGGCACTCAGAGAGGCCGCCGGCGACGTGCCCAAGGCAGCTGAACTGCTGGGAGTCAGCAGGGCGACCATGTATCGCCATCTGCGCAAGCATGGATTGGCGGGCCAAATATCAAAAGTGAGATATGAAGCTCAAAATTGACCCATGGCAGTCTAACTTGATAACTATGTATCAGTTAACTGTCGCGCCTTCGTGAAATTCGCAGAGAGGTGTCGCACGCATGAGACAGCGTGTCGTCGGAGTGTCTCGCGAGCGGCTTTGTGAACGATCGATGTGTTTTCCATGTAACTCGTTGTTGTGGAGACGTTTGTCTATCTAGTTCTATAACCTCCAGAAGGAATGCTCCTGACGGGTGATCTATCTGGCACCATGATTGCTGCTCTACGGGCAGGTGGCTAGATTCCCAGGGCTCAACTTTCGCTTTTGGCTGCGCGAGCGCAACTTCAGGAGGTGCATGGTAATGGTCGATATTACCCAAGGGTACGGAGCATTCCGTGAGAGCTGCCGGGCTCCAGGGTGTGGTCGTGAGTTGCGGACATCCGGTTATTGCCCGAAGCACTATCAGCAAATGCGCCGACATGGCCGATTGACGCCAGAGCGCGAGTATCGCTCCAGGGGTGTGACCTGTGGAGTGGAGGGTTGTCTCAGGTCGGAGATCGCCAAAGGCCTCTGTTTTCGCCACTACCAGCAGATCCGGCGATATGGCCGCCTGACTCCAGAGAGAGAGCGTGCCTACGGGCGCACGGTGTGCGAGGTTCCGGGTTGTGGGGAACCGCATTCTTCCAGGGGATTCTGTAAGCGTCACTACATGAGCAAGTACTATCTGCCGAGAAAGCAGGATGCCGCGACAGAAAATCCGGGTCGCGTCGCAGCCTGAAACAGGTGGCCCAGTCAAGATCCGGCCCCGGTGAGTCAATGATAGTGGACTCCCCGGGGCCCTTCCACGTACGGTCCTTTCGAAGTGTTGACACATTTGAACCCCTGCCGTATCTTTTGAAGTCTGTATCCGGCGGGCACTTACGAACATCTCCCGAGGCGTCGTGCGGCGCTTGGTTCCGGGCTCACGGCAAGGGGTCTCAAAGGCGATTTCGGGGCGGGAGTAGCTCAGTTGGCTAGAGCGCGAGCCTTCCAAGCTCGATGTCGCGGGTTCGAGTCCCGTTTCCCGCTCCAGTTCGTCTTGCTAAAGCAGGGTGTTACCCTTCGAACGTGAGGGTGCCGGTAGGTAGACATCGGGCCGATGTAGCTCAGTTGGTAGAGCGCATCCTTGGTAAGGATGAGGTCACCGGTTCAACCCCGGTCATCGGCTCCAGCAATAGACCATCGGTGTGTTTCGACTCTGGCGCTGCGCAAGTTCGGAACTCCAGAAAAGCCGCTTTGGGCGGCGGGATTGCATGCTGTTACCATGCCGAGGGATCGTGTCACCCTCGAGTGCGAGGTCTGCAATCGGCGGAATTACGCGGTAACCAGGAGTCGCGATTCTCAGTCGGGTCGACTTGAGCGGCGAAAGTATTGCTCACATTGCGCGAAGCACACGATTCATCGAGAGACCCGGTAGGGTTGGATTCACTTGGACATTCAAGGTAGGTAGGTAGGCCTGTAGCTCAATTGGTAGAGCACCGGTCTCCAAAACCGGCGGTTGCAGGTTCAAGTCCTGCCGGGCCTGCCAAAACAAAGCAACTGAGGAGTCGGAGTTCGGGGGATGTGGGACAAGCTGACCGGATTTATTATTGATGTGCGTGGGGAGTTCGGTCGAGTTATCTGGCCGACGCGCGAGGAACTCGTCAACTCGACGACAGTCGTCGTGGTCTTCTCTATCGCCTTTGCAATTTTTATCGGCATTTTCGACTTGGCGCTGTCTTACGTCCGGTCAATCCTCGTCGCTCTGTAGTTTACTGGGCAGGTAGCAGGAGAGTTCCGCAGATGGTCCATCAGTGGTATGCCCTGCACACATATTCAGGGCACGAGAACAAGGTCAAGACATACCTCGAAACCCTGATTCAACAGGGCGGGTCAGATGGAGCCATCGCCACCGTAGTGGTGCCCACTGAAGAGGTCGTCGAGATGCGAGGCGGCAAGAAGACGATAACCAAGAAGCGCTTCCTGCCAAGTTATGTACTCATCGAAATGGAAATGACGAAGGATGCCTGGCACGAGGTAACCAACGTTCCCGGCGTCACCAACTTCGTCGGCCCGGCGCGAAAGCCGCAACCGCTGACACAGGAAGAAGTCGATCACATCCTCGGGCACGCTGATCGTCGCAAGTCTCAGGAAGTCGAGGATATCCCGTATGTCGAGGGGGATCAGGTAAAGGTGAACGACGGCGCCTTCAAGGACTTCATCGGGACCGTGCAGGAAATCATCCCGGAGAAGCGACGTCTCAAGATCATGGTCAGCATTTTTGGTCGGGGAACACCTGTCGAACTCGATGTGCTGCAAGTAGAAGCCGTCGACGACAGTGCGACTACCGGCTAATGCGTGACCACCGGCTGAAGATCACGTTCCAGTTTAGAGTCTGAAAGAGCGAGAGCATGGCGAAAAAGGAACTTGCACAGATCAAGTTGCAGATCCCAGCCGGGGCAGCGACCCCGACGCCACCAGTTGGGCCGGCACTCGGCCAGCACGGCGTTAACATCATGGAGTTCTGCAAGGCCTTCAATGCGAGGACGCAGGAGAAGCAGGGACTCATTATCCCGGTTGTCATTACCGTTTTCGCCGACCGCAGCTTCACCTTTATCACAAAGACCCCGCCTGCTGCGGTGCTGTTGAAGCGAGCTGCCGGGATTCAAAAGGGATCGGGTGTGCCGAATCGCGACAAAGTCGGCACGGTGACGCAGGCTCAACTGCGGGAGATTGCAGAATTGAAAATGGTGGACCTCAATGCCAACGATATCGACGCTGCTGCCTTGATGATAGCAGGAACGGCCCGCAGCATGGGCCTCGTCGTAGAACTGAAGTAGGAGACCCAAGTCATGGGCAAAAAAGGCAAGAATTTCGTCGACGCCGCCGGTCTGTACGATAAGAGTACGCCTGTAAGCCTCGAAGAGGCCGTGCGGATTCTCAAGTCCTTTCCGGTGCGCAAGTACGACGAGTCTGTCGAGCTGAGCTTCTTCCTTGGCATTGACGGGCGACAGGCGGATCAGGCCCTGCGCGGAACGGTGATGTTGCCGCATGGGACGGGCAACCAGGTGCGCATCGTTGTTTTCACCCAGGGAGACCTTATTGCCCAGGCCGAGGAGGCTGGTGCAGATCACGTGGGTGATGCCGAGTTGATCGGACGCATCGAAAAGGGGTGGCTTGACTTCGATCTCGTGATCGCATCTCCTGACATGATGGGACAGGTTGGCAAGCTTGGCAGGGTGCTCGGTCCCCGCGGGCTGATGCCGAATCCCAAGACGGGCACGGTGACACGCGACGTCGGTCAGGCGGTACGTGAGGCCAAGGCGGGACGTATCGAGTTTCGCGCAGACAACAAATCAGGTAACAATGCACAGGGCCCGATTGGCAAGCTGTCTTTCGCAGAAGATGCCCTCGTGGAGAATGCAAAGGCTTTTACCAGTGCGATCCTGCGGGCGAAACCAGCCGTCGCCAAGGGGCAATTTGTCCGCAAGCTGATTCTGTCGTCCACAATGAGCCCCGGAATCCGTATTGATCCGTCGGCGCTGGCCGCCTGATCCGGGCGATCGCCTTACACCGTATGCACTACACCATATACAACACAAAGACTAGCCATGCCGACTGCTGAGAAAAATACGACTGTCAGTGACCTGTCGAAGAAGATGTCTCAGGCTGACGCCATCTTTCTGGCCGACTTCAGTGGTATCGATGTCGCTGCTGTCACGGAACTTCGCAGGACCCTCCGTGCGGCAGGTGTTGATTACCAGGTAGTGAAAAACCGCCTTGCCAAACTGGCCGCCAAGGATGCCGGGCTTGATTCCCTTGGAGCCTATCTCGAAGGGCCCACGGCAATGGCTTTTGTGCAGGATGATCCTGTCGCACCGGCGAAGATTCTGCAGAAATTCATCGACGGGGGTGGCAAGTTGGCCATCAAAAGTGGTTACGTCGATGGGCAGATCCTGACACCCGAAGCAGTAGGACAATTGGCCAAGTTGCCATCGCGCGATGAGTTGCTCGCCAAGGTGCTGGGGTCAATACAGGCGCCTCTGTATGGCCTCTCGGCAGTATTGACAGCATTGTTGCGGGGGACCGTCGTGGCACTGGCTGCGATAAGAGACCAAAAGGCAGAAGCTGAGGGTACCCCCGCGTGAAAAGACCGGGGGTACGGCCTCCGATATCCGATTCGAAAAACAGAACCTGATTCACACTCTGGAAGGACACGAGCGATGAGCGAGGAAACGGCAGTCGAAGTTAGCCCCAAGGTGGGCGAAATCATCGAGACAATCGGTGGTCTCACGGTTTTGGAATTGGCCGAGTTGGTCAAGGCTCTCGAAGATAAATTCGGCGTCTCTGCCGCGGCCCCTGTCATGATGGCTGGCCCCGCGGCCGGTGGTGAGGCCGCCGAGGCCGCCGTCGAGCAGGATGAGTTCGATGTTGTCCTGATGGCAGCCGGAGATAAGAAGATCCAAGTGATCAAGGTGGTTCGTGAGATCACCAGTCTTGGGTTGAAAGAAGCCAAGGCGCTGGTCGACGAAGCCCCCAAGCCGGTTAAGGAAGCTGTGTCCAAGGCTGTGGCTGAGGAGATCCAGACCAAGCTGCAGGATGCCGGCGCCACGGTCGAGATCAAATAAGATCGCACCTTGGCTGCCCCGCATTCCTACGACCTCATCGACCACACCGCCTGATAGCGAAAGCTCATGGAAACCGGCGCATATCCGGCGCCGGTCCTTCCGTGAGCTTTCACCTTATCGCGACCAGAAGCGCCGTCCTGTGGGGCGGTTTCTCGTCGTACAGGCTTAAGAAGGAGCGCAGACCTTGAGCGCATCGCAGGCCAGTACCAATGGAAACGGCACAACCCAGAACAACAGGTCCAAGATTGAACGTCGAACCTTTGGCAAGATCGGCGAAGTGGTGCCGATGCCAAACTTGCTCGAAGTTCAGATCGAGTCATATCGATCGTTTCTTCAGTTGGATACGCCACCGCAGCGGCGTTTGCGTCGTGGCCTCCATCTTGTCTTTGAGAGTATTTTCCCGATCTCCGATACGCACGGGATCTACTCCCTTGAATATGTAAACTACTCCATCGGGAACCCCCGATACGCCGTGGAGGAGTGCCGCGAACGCGGGATGACATTTGCTGCTCCGTTGCGGGCAACATTGCGTCTGGTGACGCGCGACAAGGAGAGTCCGGACAAGCCGGTAAAGGATGTTGTCGAGCAGTCGGTCTTTCTCGGCGAATTGCCAATCATGACAGAGGAGGGCACGTTCGTCGTCAATGGTGCCGAACGTGTGGTTGTCAGTCAGTTGCACCGCTCGCCGGGCGTTTTCTTTGATGAGACGATTCATCCCAATGGCAAGCGTCTGTTCTCTGCGCGGATCCTGCCGACAAAGGGGCCCTGGCTTGAGTTCAGCCTCGATATCAACGACATCCTCTACGTGCATATCGACCGTCGACGCAAGATGCCCGTGTCGCTGCTGTTGCGGGCGATGGGCTTCTCGCGCAACGGCGAAGTTCTGGCCTTGTTCCGTGATGAAGAGGAAGTAGAGATCACCGATGAGCTGATCGGAAGGACTCTGGGTGGTGAAGATTTCATCAATAAGCGCACGGGCGAGATTATTGCCGACGGATATACGGAGATCACCGAAGACAGCGTTGAAGAGCTCAAAGCGTCACCCTTCAAGTATGTGAAGGTTCTCCAGGGACCCTCGGCAAACGATCCTGGTATGCTCGAGAATACGTTGAAGAAGGACCCGAGTGAGAACGAGGAAGACGCGCTGACCCGTATCTACAATCTTCTCCGCCCTGGTGATCCGCCGAATATCGAAACCGCTCGCGGCCTCCTCGACCGGTTGTTCTTCAACCCCAAGCGTTACAATCTTGGTGATGTTGGACGCCATCGAATCAATCGTCGACTCAACATGGACATCCCGGCGGAGAGCACGATTCTCCATCTTGAAGACTTCATGTCGATCCTCACCTATCTGATTGAATTGAGGATGGGACAGGGCTTCACCGACGATATCGACCATCTCGGCAATCGTCGCGTGCGACTCGTGGGTGAACTTCTGGCGAATCAGTTCAGTATCGGGCTGACGCGCATGTCGCGCACCATCCGCGAGCGCATGGGTCTGCGAGATGACGAGCAGCCGACACCACACGACCTGGTCAACGCACGCACCGTTTCAACTGTGGTGCAGGCTTTCTTCGGATCGTCACAGTTGTCTCAGTTCATGCAGCAGAACAATCCACTCGACGAGTTGACGCACAAGCGTCGCCTTTCGGCTCTTGGCCCTGGCGGACTGAGCCGAGAACGCGCCGGTTTTGAGGTCCGGGACGTCCACTATACACACTATGGTCGCATCTGCCCCATCGAGACCCCGGAAGGGCCGAACATCGGCCTGATTTCATCGTTGAGCACGTATGCCAGAGTGAACAACTTTGGCTTCCTCGAGACGCCCTACCGGAAAGTGATTGACGGCAAGGCCACCGACGAGATCGAGTTTCTATCGGCCGATGAAGAGGATCGTTTCACGATCGCCCAGGCCAATGAGTTGCTCAACGACGACGGCACGTTCAAGAATGCCCTGGTCAAAGCGCGGCAGCGGGACGATTACCCGATGATTGCTCCCGAAGAGTGCCAGTACATGGACGTTTCGCCGAAGCAGCTCGTCAGTGCTGCGGCGGCGTTGATTCCCTTCCTGGAACATGACGACGCCAACCGCGCGCTCATGGGGTCCAATATGCAGCGGCAGGCAGTGCCACTGTTGTTCACGCAGGCGCCATTCGTTGGCACGGGCATGGAAGGCAAGATCGCGGTGGACTCCGGAGCCGTGATTCTTGCGAGGAACCCGGGCGAGGTTGTCACAGTCGATTCGAATCGGATCGTCGTCCGTCGCGACAAACGCCGGTCCACCCCTCTGTCGCCTCTAGATACCGCCGATGTCGATGAGTACAAGCTGACCAAGTTTGCGCGCTCAAACCAGGATTGCTGTATGAACCAGCGTCCGATCATCCGCGCAGGCGACAAAGTCGATAAGGGACAGGTGTTGGCTGACGGGCCGGCAACAGAGTTGGGCGATCTGGCCCTTGGTATGAATGTCCTGTGCGCCTTCCTGCCGTGGAACGGCTACAATTTTGAGGACGCAATCGTTATCTCGGAGCGTCTGTTGAAAAAGGACGTCTTCACCTCCGTTCACATCGAGGAGTTCGAACTCCAGGTGCGTGACACAAAACGTGGCCAGGAGGAGATTACCCGGGAGATTCCGAACGTCAGCGAGCAGGCCGTCCGCAATCTTGATGACGAAGGAATCGTTCGCATCGGTGCCGAGGTCGGCCCAGGAGACATTCTTGTCGGTAAGGTGACTCCCAAAGGTGAGACAGAGTTGTCACCAGAGGAACGCTTGTTGCGTGCCATTTTCGGCGAAAAGGCCGGCGACGTGCGGGATGCCTCTCTGAAGGCCCCCCCCGGTATGGAGGGTGTTGTCATCGGTCGCAAGGTGTTTTCGCGCAAGGACCGTGCCGAGGGCTCCAAGAAAAAGGACAAGGACGGCATCCTCGAGTTGCGCCAGGAGGCTGAGGCTCGCGTTGTCGGGTTGAAGACCGAACGTGACCGTCAACTCGTCGAGCTCCTGGGTGAGCAGAAACTGGGCCGTCTGCGCAGCAAGGAAGACGGGCAGGTCGTTGTTCGGGAAGGCACGCAGGTCACAGATCGATTGCTGGAACGACTCGACTTCGCCACGATCGAGCCTGAAGACACCTGGTGCGACAAGGAGTCAGTCAACGACAAGGTCGACGAACTCCTGCGGTACGCCGCTGAGCAGGTTCAGCTCACTGAAGAGCAGACCGAGCGCAGGGTTGAGCGTCTGACCCGCGGCGACGAATTGCCCCCTGGTATCATTCAGCTCGTCAAGGTCTACGTCGCCAAGAAGCGTAAGCTTTCGGTAGGTGACAAGATGGCCGGTCGTCATGGGAACAAGGGTGTGGTATCCACCATCGTGCCCGAGGAGGACATGCCCTACCTCGAAGACGGCACGCCTGTCGATATCTGCCTCAACCCACTCGGCGTCCCGTCGCGCATGAACCTGGGGCAGATATTCGAGACCCACCTGGGCCGTGCCGCCGCCGCCCTCGGGCTGCATGTTGCTACTCCCGTCTTCGATGGTGCCACAGAGGAAGACGTAAAGGCTCTTCTCGTCGAGGCGGGGTTGCCGCCTAATGGAAAGTCTGTCCTTTTCGATGGTCGTACCGGGCACAAGATCGAGAAGACGGTCACCGTCGGATATATCTATATGCTCAAATTGACCCACCTGGTATCAGACAAGATCCACGCCCGGTCCATCGGGCCGTACTCCCTGGTCACACAGCAGCCTCTGGGTGGAAAGGCCCAGTTTGGTGGCCAGCGATTTGGGGAGATGGAGGTGTGGGCTCTCGAGGCATACGGCGCAGCCTACACACTTCAGGAAATGCTCACCGTCAAGTCTGATGATGTC
>JAQCAA010000067.1 GCA_027728645.1 Actinomycetota bacterium
AACCTCTCAATCTCGGATCGTCTACAGTCCGCCTGACACAAGTAGATCAATCACGAATCGGCCAAGTTCGCTCTCTGCGTTCAACGCTCCGAGTTGAGACGCGACATCGGCCGCGACCTCGACATCGTTGCATCCAAGCTCACCCGAGCGCTCCTCGATTGCGTTGGCAGCACCGTCGAATGCTTCGAGCGAGGGCAGATCGGCTCTCGACTCGACGAATTCCTGCAAAGAAATGGTCGCAGCCTCAGAATCAACGTCGTCGATGAGCGCCTGAATCAGATCGATCGTCTGGTCCGCAATCTCTTCACAATTCGCGGCGTCCTGGCCATCTCCGCACGCTGCAAGCACAAGAGTGATCACAACAACTGATGAGACAATTCGGAGGCTGGTCATGGAACGAGGCTACAACGGCGAGGGCCTAGCTACTCGCCTCTTGCTCGTGGATATCGTCAACGATGCCGACAATGACCGACCGAATCGGGCCCGTCTCGATAGCGAACATCTGCCTGGCCGACGTGCCCTCGTCGAGAATTACGACGGTTTCTCCGACACCCGCGCCAACTCGGTCCACGCAGATGAGGTAGTCGCCGGTGGCGTGACCCCTATCAACAAGGTCGCACACCAAGAGACGCTGACCGTCGAAAAAGTCGTGGTTGATTGTTGAGGTGACCGTGCCGATCACACGCCCGACTCTCATGTCGGGATGTGGACGGCATCAACAATGCCGACGATTGCATGATCCACTGGGACAAATCGAGGTTTCATCGCCTCAGCCGCCTCTCGTGAGGCAACGAAATAGACAAGATCGCCCGGTCCTGACTGGAACACTGCGTCGGCTGCAACGATTGCATCACCGTCTGGCTCCTGAGCTGTGTTCAGTGGCTGGACAACGAGGAGCTTCATCCCCTCCATTGCTGGCGGTTTGACCGTCGCTACAACCGCTCCGCGGACCAATCCCAGTTTCATTTCGAGCCCGCCCTACCGAATACGGTGTCTCCAAAGAAGGAGGATGATGCAAGGTCGGCCCGTATCTCATCGGTCAGCTGATGTATGACCGTGGTCGAAACAATCCGGTCTGCCACTCGATCGAGCGCCGCAGCGACAGCCGACTCGACATCACCAATCGACCCGTCAACGATGAAGAATGCCTTCCCCCCAAGCCCGTCAGCCAATCTGAGAAGTCCAAGGCCCACATCGGCTTCCTTGATTGCTGCGTCCGCAGCCTCAATTGCCGAAGCAACCGAGATCGTCTCAACGATGCCTACTGCCTCAGCGGAAGCTGATGCGCCTGCTTCGGCCGTAGCAATGGCGTCCGCGACAGCTGGGGCGATATCGGCGAGAAACACACGATCGACGAGGGTGTCTGGCGCTATGTCTCGCACGATATCGACAGCAACAGACACCGAAGCCACGTCTCCTGCCACGAGCACAATGTACTTGCCTGGGTGGGCGGTACCGGTTGTAATCATCGCCACAGGAGCACCCTTGGCGATGGCATCAGCAACAGATACGCCCTGAGCAATGGAGTCGAACTCCCAGAGACCAATAGCAGGCGAGGTTCTTCGGGTGTCAGACAATGCGGAGTGCTCCCACTACCGAGACTCTTCTCTCACGCGAGAAAGTCCGTGGTCGTGTGAGCCCCTCGCCGGTGGGACTTGCGATCGAGAAACTCGTATATCCCTCACCGTTGAACCCGATCCCAGCAACGTTCGAGCCGTTTGCCACGAAGATTGAGCAGTTCATCGCCCTCGCCATGCGCGTAATCGTGTCAACATTCGTGGAGTGGATCGATGCGGTATGCCGGAAGCCGTGTTCTGAGCGAACGGCGAGGCCAATCGCCGTATCGACATCCTTGACACGCACCACCGGCATGACAGGCATCATCTGCTCGGTCCACACCAGGCTGTGCTCAGCTGGAACCTCAGCCAGCACGAGCTTGACCTCTGGCGGAACAGAGACGCCGATCTCGCCCAAAATCACGGCCGCGTCCTTGCCAATGAAACGCCCGTCGATAACGCCAGGCTTATTCGGCGCACCCAACTCCTTGAAGATCACTCGTTCAAGGCGTTTGAGTTCGTGTTCTTTCAGTCGGTATGCGCCGTTGGCGATCATGTGCTGGACAAGCCTGTCGGCAACGGTGTCGACAACGATCGTTGTCTTCTCGTCGACACATATCACGTTGTTGTCGAACGAGGCTCCATCGACGATCGCCTTAGCCGCCTTTGCGATGTCCGCCGTCTGATCGACGACGGCTGGTGGATTTCCTGGGCCTGCAGCAATGACCTTCTTCGGCGTCTTGAGAGCCTCCTTCACGACTCCTGGCCCGCCGGTGACGAGTAAGACCCTCACATCGGGGTGCCACATGAGAGCCTGAGCTGACTCCAATGTCGGCACCGCAACACACGTCACAAGATTCGCAGGGCCCCCAGCGCTGGCAATGGCTCGATTCAGCAATTGGACAGTCTCCACCGAAACATTCTTCGCGCTCGGATGAACATTGAATACACAGGAGTTACCTGCAGACAGGATTGCAATCGAATTGTTGATGATCGTGGATGTCGGATTGGTCGTAGGAGTGATCGCACCGACAACGCCGTATGGCGCGTATTCGGTCACCACCATGCCGTAGTCGCCTGTCACGACGTTGGGTTCAAGGTCCTCTGGTCCCGGAGTCTTCTCGATGACGAGGGCGTTCTTGAGTACCTTGTCATCTGCGCGGCCAAGACCAGTTTCCTGTCTCGCCATATACGCAAGACGTTGGTTGTGTCCACGCATCGAAACCCTGATTGCCTCGACTATGTGCTTGCGCGTGTCGAGACCCGAACCTTGATAATCCTGAAACGCACGCTTTGCTGCCGCCACTGCTTCATCAATCGTGCCGAACACTCCGTCGCCGAGGGTTGCATCATCGGCGTTGAGAGCGTCGGCGGCGATCATGGCTGACCCTGCCTTGCCAGCGATATCGCTATGGGCAACACGCGTCTTGACCTTCGAGATGATGGCCTGGATGTCGGCGTCCGTCAGATTCGCCATGTCAGGTCATCCAATCATTTCACGTACATAGTTTCGCCATCAATGTCCCACTGATCGACGATGGCCATAATCACTGCGTCACATGGTTTGTCCTTGGTGGCAGCGGTTTGGCGGGCAGAGCTTCCACTTGCGTAGAGCACGACCTCGCCAATGCCTGCGCCGACGCTGTCAACTGCAACGACATACCCGCCCTTTGGATCGCCATTTTCATCGAGTTGACGCACCACAAGTAGAGGCAACCCCTCAAGGAGAGGTTCCTTTCGTGAGGCGACAAGTGTGCCAGTGACTTTTCCGAGGTTCACATCGGCTCCCTTTGGTTCTGAAAACCGGTCAGCGCCGTGCTCAGCCGACGGCGTCCCGGGCCTCGCCCGCCCTTCCCAGTGGAAGGATGAGGTCGAGGTTCACATGTGGACGGGCAATGACATGGGTGGCGATTACCTCGCCGACCTTCTCACCTGCTCGTATTCCTGCGTCGACGGCTGCCTTCACAGCGGCGACATCACCCCGAATGACAGCGGTCACATAACCGCCACCTGTCTCTTCGTAGCTAACGAGTTCGACCTTGGCTGCTTTCACCATGGCGTCGGAAGCCTCGACCATTGCCGCAAAGCTCCGGCATTCGATCATTCCCAATGCGTCGGACATGGATCCTCCTGTGATTCCTTGTTCGTGTATGTATTGTTACTGCGTTCTTCCATCGAGACCCTCGAGAGCAGCAACCGCAGCCTGCCACCCGACCTCAATGTCCTGTTCTTCTCCACCAAGATAGACTCGGCCTACCGCGCCGAAGGCTCGCACTTCGAGCACATTGATGTTCGCAGCTTTCTCGGCTTCATTGGCTGCAAGCGCCGCATAGGCCGCTGGTCCGCACTCAAGAACGTACAGCGTCTGGCCAGGGATAATCATCTGCCCGTGGCGCGTTCTGTTGATGAGCTGAGCGTGATGATCGTCGATTCTTCTGATGATCTGGCTGGTATGAACGACCGGTTTAAGGCGATCAGACTCCACGAGACCGAGGGATTCGAGAATCGCCTCGCCTGCGGCCCTTGTTTCCGACTGTTCTGGGGAGTGAATCTCGAGGAGGCCAAAGACTCGCTCGATGATCTGCATGCCTGGCTTGACGTTCGTCGCCTTGAGCGCGACATCCGTCAGCCTGTTGATCTCGATGCCAGGTGCAACCTCAACGAACAGCGCAGCCTCACCAGCGAGCGGCAGGAATCCTTGGGCTGTTGTGCCCATAAACGCAGCGTATTGGGGCTGCAAGCTGTCCAAGAACGCATACGATCGCAGCTCAATACCGCTCTCCATCACCGACTCCTTCTGTTCCACTTACGATTTCGACGCCCGCCCATGCACCGATTCTGGTCGCACCTGCCGCAATCATGTCCTCAGCGTCTTCAAGAGTACGGACGCCGCCGCTCGCTTTGACCCCCATGTCTGGCCCAACGGTTTCACGCATGAGCGCAACGTCGAAAACTGTTGCACCACCGCCGGCGAAACCAGTGGAGGTCTTCACGAAGTCAGCCTTGGCCTTACGGGCCAGCGCCGAAGCAACGACCTTCTCCTCGTCGGTGAGCAAGAAGGTTTCAAGAATAACCTTGACGATGGCACCTCCCTCGTGGGCAGCGTCAACGACCCTTTCGATGTCTGCGAGCACGAGTGCACGATCCCCCGACTTGAGCGCACCGACATTGATGACCATGTCGACCTCTCGCGCACCGTCCCTCAATGCCTTACGGGCCTCCATCGCCTTGATGTCTGAAGAGTTGGCCCCAAGTGGAAATCCGATCACTGTGCACACTTTTACGTCGGAACCTCTGAGGCGCTCCGACGCACGCTTGACCCATGTGGGGTTGATGCACACCGAAGCAAACCCAAACTCCATCGCTTCGTCACACATGGTGTCGATCTCGGTTGACGTGGCATCTGGCCGGAGCAAGGTGTGGTCGATATAGCGAGCGAGCTCGCGGGGAACGTCTTCCGCATCACCATGAAACGAGACGCGGTCTGCGCCGTTCTCGACAATTCTTCGCAACTGCTCGGGGTTCGCACAGATGTCTGATCGCTCTGCAAGGGCGGACAACACCTCGCGGGTTACGATTTCGACGAGGTCCTCTCTGCTGAGGTCAACCATTCAGCCCTCCACCAATGCTCTGTCGAGGTCGTCGATCTTTGCGACTCTCTGAGCGTGCCGACCCTCACCGTAGGGTGTTGCAAGAAACTCCTGTGTGATCTGCCACGCAAGGGCATCCCCGATGAGCCCTGCACCGAGCGTGAGGACGTTTGCGTGGTTGTGCTCTCTGGCGTTCCGTGCCGTGGAAACGTCGTAACAAAGCGCCGCTCGCGCACCTCTTACCTTGTTGGCTGCCATTGCCGACCCGATTCCCGCGCCGTCGATGACGACTCCAACCTGGGTGTTTCCTGAAGCTACCTGGCCTGCAACAGCCACAGCAATGTCTGGGTAATCGACCGCCTCGGTTGAGTTAGTCCCGCAGTCAACGATTCGATAACCTTGCTCCTTGAGTTTGAACGCCAGCTTTTCCTTGAGGGCGAACCCGCCGTGATCTCCGCCGATTGCTATCGCGCTGATGTCTCGACCCTCGACTTGGCCATTCCCAAGGTGCTGAATCTCTCCAGAGTTCTGCACAGCCCCGCCGTGCTCTGAGGCAACCGGAGAACTGTCGTCGACGAGCCCATGAACGATCCGTCGCACAATCGCCCGAACGGCTGCTTCGATGTTTGGATCTCTGGCGGTCACTGGTGGCGGTCCTCCTAGGGCCATCCTAGAGGCGCGAGCCTCTCCAAGCACGACCGCAGGGCGATAGGATGCGGGTTCGATGGATGCCACGACCCGCTGGGAAACCGAAGCAATTAGATCCTCTCCGCAAAAGCGGACCACACCCCCGCGACCAACTGCGAAACGCAAGGGAAGCTCGCACGGTTCTGGCACGTGGGTCACCCTGAAGGAAGCCGAGATCGAAACGGGAATCCCTTCAAACACCCTTCGCAAATGGGTCAGGAAGGACGCAATCGAGTCCTATCTCGAATCCGACGGCGAACTCTCGCTCAGAATGGTCAATCTCGATTCGGTCATTGCTAGGGCAGAAACGCTCGGCAGGCCGGTGGAGAAGGCGGAAGACAGGCCAGCGCCTACCGCCTACCGCCTACCGCCTACCGTTTCGGAGGAACGGGAAACGGAAAAGGCACAGAACACGAAGCAGTCCACGGTCGATCGTCCGCCGTCCACCGAACCGGAAAAACGGAAGACGGAAAAGGCAGAGGACGGAGGACAGAGGACAGAGGACAGACCTGAGTCTCCCGAAGCTGTCGTTCCTGAGGGTTCTTTGCTTGTGCCTCTTGATGCTTGGAACAAGATGGTCAATCAGCTCGGGAATCTGCACGAAGCTGGTCAGCAACTGGCAGAAGCCAGAGAACGGGCGGCCAAGGCCGAGACCGAGGCTCTGTTTTTGAGGGAACGGCTTTCCGAGCTCCGTGACGTCCAAGCCGCCGCCAAGGTCGAGGCTGTGGCGGACAACGGTCCACCAATTCGGCCTGCACCTCAAGCCAGCGTCGCAGATCCAATCGAAGCGTTTCCATCACAACCGCCGAGCAAAGAGACCGTTCAGACGACAACGTATTGGCGCTATCTCACGACCGGTTGGCGCGATCGAAAGCGCAGTGGCGACAAGTAACAGTCGTGCAGGTGTGACTAGTTCGTCTAGCTCGCCACAACTGTGTCTTCCACGAGGAGAGATTCCCCCGTATTGTGCCCGAATGGTTAGGAAAGCCTTGGTGGTGGGGATCATCGCCGCAACGATGATTATTGGTTTGGCTGGCGCCGCGCTTGCGGCTCCGCCAGCCATGACATTGTCATCTTTTGAACCGACCGCAGTTGATGGCGTAATCGTCGGAGGGGTTCGCACGATAACCGTCACAAACCTTCTCAACGAGCCGCTTGACGCCCACACCGTTGATCTTGGGCAGGCACCATGCGACTGCGTCGTTTCGGGAATCACTGGTGGCACCGGAGACATCACGGACGACCTGTGGTCCGTCGGAACTCTGGCACCCGGCGAAACTGCAACAGTGACCTTCTCATACGGTCAAGGTTCCTCCACGGTCGCTTCCAGTACGGGCTCCGTCAACGCCGCATTGAATGGGACTGCGCTCTTCGCAGGATTTCTGATCTCACTTCTCGGTCTGACAGGTGCTGTCGGGACGCAGCCCAGCGGACTGCGTCAAGCAACCTTCGCTACGGCTTAGCTCTCGACCATCACGGCTGGGCAACTTACAGGTTCGCCCGACTGTTGACTGCCATTCGATAGCCGAACCACAGCAGCAGAATGCCGATCATCAGCGACAGCGACAGACCAGCCGACTCGCCAAGCGCTGTAAAGACACCACCGGCTGCAGCCACAACAACCCCAGCGACGATCATTGCGTTGGCCTTCGCCAACCGTGGATTCGACTTGGCAGATCTCACAATCGTCACGACCGATAGAACAACAATCACGATGGTGCCGACTGCTCCAGAAATCGCGGCAAAGAGCCTCGGACCAGGAAAAGTCACGGCATCAATCATGAAGGTGTACCCAAACACATCGCTTCCCTCTGGGATATGTCCATCTGAAAACTCAGCGACGAATGGGGCCATGAAGGTCGCAAAGAACCCAAGCACAAGCCAAAGAATCGTTGGGTTGAGCACGCGCCTCGCCGCCTTGTCTGATACGACGAGAGCGACCGAACCGACTGCAAGGAGCGGAATGTTCGCAATGGCACCCAGGAAAAAGAAGGCTCTGAAAGAAATCGAAGTCCATCCGAATCCGAGACCGACCACGAGTGCCCATGCGGCGAGTGCGAATGCAGCGAACGCCATCATCCAGACTTCGGCATGTAGTCGTCTCCTCGACCTCCAGCTCAAAAACAACTCAATCGCAAGGATGGAAGCGACGAGCGCAGCAACAATCGCAAAGACCAATTCCATTGCAGCGAGCGTACCGGTTGATCGGACCATGCGACTCCCAATCACCACCGGCGCGGACCTAATATTCAGCGAATGGCAGACACATCGTTCACCGCATCGGCAATAGGCCACGCGTACGGAAAAGTCGCAGCGCTACACAGCCTGGATTTCACCGTTCCGAGAGGAAGAACTGGACTTGTTGGAGCCAACGGAGCTGGCAAGTCGACCCTTATCAAGGTCTTGCTCGGAATCCTCGAGCCAACAGTCGGTACATCTACAGTCCTCGGGATGGACTCGAGGCGTGAGTCAATCGACATTCGATCAAACGTCGGCTACATGCCAGAAGGGCCGTGTCTGCCACTTGACCAGACCGCTGCTGATTTTCTGGTCTATGCCGCAGGGACCGCAGGCCTCCCCCGCGAAGCCGCCCGCCAAAGGGCTTCAGACGTCCTCACGCTTGTCGGACTGGACGAGGAACGGTTCAGATACCTCGGCAACTTCTCAACGGGAATGAAACAGAGAGCGAAACTCGCTCAGGCAATCGTCCATGATCCGGATCTGGTGTTCCTCGACGAACCCACAAGCGGCTTGGACCCCTCCGGCCGCGAGGAGATGCTGGATCTCATTTCGAGGCTCGGGACATTTGGAATCGACGTCGTTGTGTCATCCCATGTTCTCAGAGACATAGAGCGAACCTGCGACTGGGTCGTCATGCTCGATGCGGGGACTCTCGTCCACGCTGGCCCAGTGGGAGGCGAGCTTGAAGAAGACACACTTCGGGTTGAGTACGCATCGGATCCGTCTGCGATTGCTTCCGACCTCACGGCGGCCGGAGCGAGGGTGACAGCGGACGGCAACAAGGTTGTAGTCTCATTCGCCGCTGGGAATGTCTATGACCTCGTGAGGGACGTCACCGTACGTCACGACGGAACCCTTCGAAGGCTCTCCGGATCTGCATCGAGTCTCGAAGAACTCTTCATCCTCCATGGGGAGGCACCGTGACCGATCGGACGGGTGCCGTATACGACCTTGGATACGAGCCATATGAGGGAGAGAGAAACGGCAGGTCCGGCGCACGCCGCACCGTGGTCGCCGACGGGCTGCGGCGAGTCCTTGGGCTGCGGCGCAAAGGACGCCGAAAGGTCCTGCCATGGGCCTTGCTACTCGTGGCAGTCGCACCAGCTGTTGTCGCGGTTGGCGCTTCGTTCCTGCTTCCTACCGGAGGCTCAGACCAAATCGAAATTGTCACTGCCAACGCTGGATTCTTTCTCCTTGGCGGCACCATTGCGTTGCTATTCGCATCCCTTGCCGCACCGGAGTTGCTGATTCCTGACCGCAGCGACGGTGTGCTTTCGATGCTTGCGTCACGCCCTCTCACCCCAGGGGACTACGTCGCAGCAAAATTCGCAAGCATCGCAGCCATCGTTTTTGCATTCCTGCTCGTGCCACAGATAACGCTCTATGTGGGAGAAGCCGGGACCCACAGTCAGGGCTTGTTTGCTGGGTTCGTCGACGGTGCTGACAAACTTCCAAAGATTCTTCTCGTCGCAGGCGTCTACACGATTGCATATGTTCCGCTCGCCTTCGTCATTGCTGCCCTCACAAAACGCAAAGCAGTAGCTTCATCGATTTTCATTGCTCTATCGCTTGGCCTTGCCGGCATCGGCGAGACAATCGTAAGGGAAACCAATTTCGCCGCGGCGCGGTGGATTGCCCTGCTCTCGCCGATTGACGATGCAAACGCCGTAAACCTCTGGGTATTCGATGAACACGGCGAGGAAAACCTTCTCGACTACGCCGACATACACCCACTGTTCGGCCTTCTGTCGCTCGTCGTCCTCGGCATCGCCTGCGTGTTCTTTGTGTATCGCAGATATCGGAGGATCATGTGACACTCGATCCTGCATTTGTCGAGAACCCAACCATCGAAGTCACAAACGCGTCGAAGTGGTTCGGTCAGAAGGTCGCCGTCTCAAACCTCTCATGCTCCTTCGGCCCTGGTGTGACCGGCCTTCTCGGCCCCAATGGTGCAGGGAAGACGACCCTTCTTCGGGCAGTAGCTGGCCTTACTGGATTCTCCAACGGTTCAGTTTCGGTGCTTGGTGTGGATCCACGACGCGATCACACCGTCTACAAAGACATCTCCCTTGTGCCAGATGAGGATTCGGTCTACCCCAACATGACGGGTACACGCTTTGTCACGTATGCAGCGCGTCTTGCCGGTTACCGCGACAACGACAGGGTTAGCGAAGCTATCGAAAAAGTGGCACTCGAGGAGGCGGCCAACCGTCCAATAGGTGGCTACTCCAAAGGCATGAGGCAAAGGATCAAGGTCGCGGCAGCTCTCGTCACTGACCCAACGATCCTGATTCTCGATGAACCACTCAATGGGACTGACCCGATCCAGAGGGCCAGGCTCATCACCCTGTTCGAGAATCTTGGACGCGAAGGCAAGACAGTCATCGTGTCGTCCCACATCCTTGAGGAAGTCGAGAGAGTTTCGACGCGGGTCGTCGCGATCGTCGACGGCAGACTTGCCGCTGCTGGGTCCGTGGAGGCCATTCGAGCGGCGATGGATGACATCCCATATGTCATACGCATCGGAACAGACAAGCCGAGAGACGTTGGTGCGGCGATGTTCTCTGCTGGAAGTGTGTCGAGCGTGCGAGCCTCTGACGACACCCTTGTGGTCCAAACCTCGAATGTCGGGCTTCTCGGAAACGAGACTCCGCGATTTGCTGCTGAATGCGGCGCAAGACTTACGAGTTTCCTGCCACAAGACGAATCGCTCGAGTCCGTCTTTCGCTATTTGGTTGAGCGGCGATGACACCTTTACTCGCCCTGTTCGGCGCGACGTTCCGGAGCGCTCTGCCGCTCAAGAGAACGATCTTCTTTGCGATTCTCGAGTTGACACCCGCATTTCTTTTCGTGCTTGCGTCCAGCAACCGCACAGAGGAAGCTGCTTACGAAACGCTCATCGAAGTTGCGACAGGCACGCTGTTCATACTGGTCCTGCCAATCGTCACCATCGTGCTTGCATCGGCGGCTCTCGGAGTCGAGCGGCGCGACCAAACACTTAGTTTCATC
>JAQCAA010000068.1 GCA_027728645.1 Actinomycetota bacterium
GCGGTCGTGGCGGATGCCACGGGACCGGTTCGCGAGGTTCTCGATCGGGCACTCGCAGGCGTCGCCCCAACGGTGGATGAAATCGAAATGCTGTTCCGCTCGCACGGTACGGATGTAGAAGCGATTGCCGATGCCGCCGACATTCTGCGTGAACGCACGGTCGGTGACGATGTCACTTTTGTGGTCAATCGGAACATCAACTACACGAACCAGTGCTACTTCAAGTGTGGTTTCTGCGCGTTTTCGAAGGGTCCGCGCTCGCTTTCGCTGCGAGGCGAGCCGTATCTACTCACGATCGACGAAGTGGTCGAGCGTTCGTCGGAGGCGTGGTCTAGGGGAGCGACGGAGGTCTGTCTCCAGGGTGGTATCCATCCCGACTTCACCGGTCAGTTCTACATCGATCTTGTTACCGCGATCAAGGCTGAGATTCCAGATATGCACATCCATGGCTACACGCCGCTCGAGATCTGGCAGGGAGCGGAGACCGCGGGGGTGACCGTGCGCGAATTGCTGATCAAACTGAAGGACGCCGGTCTTGGCACGCTCCCAGGAACCGCTGCCGAGATCCTCGATGATGACGTCCGACGAACGCTCTGCCCAGACAAGATCAGGACCGCACAATGGTCAGAGGTGATGCTCACGGCGCACGACATTGGGCTCCGCACCACGTCGACGATGATGTTTGGTCATGTGGACGGTCCGCGGTCATGGGCGAACCACATCGAGGTTCTGCGCGACATCCAGCGCCGAACAGGTGGTTTCACTGAGTTCGTCCCTTTGCCGTTCGTGCACATGGGTTCGCCAATCTGGCTCAAGGGGCAGTCTCGACCTGGTCCGACGTGGGATGAGGTCATTCTCGTTCATGCTGTATCGAGAATCGCTTTCCTCGGTCTGATCGACAACATTCAGGCGTCGTGGGTCAAACTTGGTCTGCAAGGCGCAGCGGCTCTGCTGCGGTCGGGTTGCAACGATGTTGGCGGCACGCTCATGGACGAGTCAATCTCTCGCGCCGCAGGAGCCTCCCACGGGACCGAAGTGACCGCCGCCGATTTCCGGGATGCCATCTTGGATCTCGACCGCAACCCCGTGCGTCGAAACACGGTGTATCAGCCGATCGAGTCGGGAATTGTTATTTGAGCTTTCAGCTTTCAGAACGTTCACCGTCTACCGTCTACCGTCAACCGTCCCGGAAGTTGGCGAGCGCTTGCGAACCGGTCGAGCGAGTGTACGAGCCAGGAGAGTGGCCGCCGGAGGGGACAGATTTGAGGCGAGCGCTTGCCGAGCCGAAACGGTAGACGGTAGACGGTAGACGCCAGACGGCGAGCGAAGCGAGGCCCTATCCGCTCAGGACTATCGGGCTGCCGGTTGTTTCGTCTTTGATGATTCTGACTGTTGTCCCATAGACGTGGCTGAGAAGTTCGGCATCGAGGACTTCCGTCGGTGCACCCATTCGGGCAATTCTGCCGTTGTCGAGGAGGAGCATTCGGGTAGCGTGGCGTGCGGCCACGTTCAGGTTGTGACTCGTAGACAGCACGACCCTGCCATTCGCAGCTTCCTCTGCCGCGATGGCCATCACCGCATCTGCATGGCCGAGGTCGAGGCTGTCTGTTGGTTCGTCGAGGAGCATGACTGACGCGGCTTGACAGAGGACTCGAGCAATGGTGACTCGGCGCTGCTCGCCACCTGACAGTGCACTGAAGGAGCGGTTGGAGAGACCATCGATCCCCACACGACGCATTGCGATGGATACCTGCTCGCTCGAAGCGTCGATGCCGTCGCTGATGAATGCACCAAATCCGACAACGGTTCGGACATCAAATGGGATGTTGCTCACATGGGCTTGCGGGAGGTAGGACCGCATACTCGCCGCCGCTGCGGCGTCGAGGTCCTGAATGGCTAACCCGTCAATTGCCACAGATCCAGATGTTGGAGCCAAATCGCCTGCGATGGTCTTGAGCAAGGTCGACTTGCCAGAACCATTAGGGCCAACAATCGCAAGGAAGTCACCCGATTCAACGGAAATGTTGATATCAGTGAGCGCGTTTTGATCGCCGAGTGATACGCACAGACCTGCGACCACCACGCTGCTCAAAGCACCAGTCATACAGCGACCTGCCTTCTTGCAATGAGCCAAACGAGATACGCACCACCGAGGATCGTCGTCACAAGCCCGACTGGGACTTCAAAGCCTCTGCCGCCGACCCTGCCGATCACATCGGCTCCGGTCACGAACAGCGCACCTGTGAA
This sequence comes from Actinomycetota bacterium, assembly GCA_027728645.1. Lineage (GTDB taxonomy): Bacteria > Actinomycetota > Acidimicrobiia > Spongiisociales > UBA5794 > UBA5794. The sequence continues at coordinate 2,248 of JAQCAA010000068.1, forward strand.
CGCCGCCGCAGGGACAGCTACCCGCTGATGTGGACCAACAAGCCTCAGGGCAACCCGACCACCGACGAGCCCGACGAAACCAATCACACCCGCAGCGCCGACACTCGCGCCAACTCCGAGTCCAACGAGGGCCATCACCGCGCCGAGTACTCGTTCGACGTTTACCCCAACATGTTTGGCAGGCTGGTGTCCGAGGCTGAGTACGTCGAGGCTGTCAGTGAATGGCACAGTCCCGCCGATCGAGACCCCAACGGCAAGGGCGAGCACACCGGCGACTGGCCAGGTAGCTGCACCGAGCCCGCCGAAGAACCAGAACGCAACATCTGGAACCCGTGGGTCGTGGATCGCAATCGATGTCGCGGCAACCAGCGCCGCGAGGCTCAGCCCCGCTCCGATGCCAACCAGCGCAAACCGTGTGGGTTCGCCCCCGACCCTCGAAGCCAACCATTGCACCGTCCATGCCCCAGCAACGCCGGCGACAGCGCCTGCGACTACGGCAACCTTTGGACCGTTCGCTGCGTAGCCGAGCCAGAAACCGAGGAGCGCGCCCACCGACGCTGACGCCGAAAGGCCGACAAGTTGTGCGTCCGCAATCGGGTTCTTGAGCGAGCTTTGGAGCACAGTTCCGGCAACGCCGAGCGTTGCTCCAGACAGCATCGCCACGATTACTCGTGGCATCCTGATATTCCAAACGATTGCATCTGCCTGGGATGAAGAACCGATTTCGATGGGGAGCAGATGATTCAGAAGCACACCGAACGAATCTGACGGTGCCAGGGATACGGATCCGACACTCACCGCAAGCGCGATCATCGCAACCGAAGCGGCAGATCCAATAACCACAACGCGAAGCAGCGACGGTTTATGGCTCACGGTGTGGCTAGCTCAGGATGGAGACCGAGTACCAACTCCATGAGCGCTTGGCCCACTCGCGGACCCATTCCGAGTATCAGTGCCTCGTCGTAGGTCAACACATTGCCGCTCATTCCAGCCGGCGTACCAAGGACGCCAGGAAGCGCCAGAAATGAATCGAGCCCACCGATGATCTCGAACCCTTCCGTTGGGGTGATCAAAACATCTGGAGCCGCGGCAACGAGCTCCTCTGCATTGAGGCTTTGTGCGAAGAGCACACCGATCTCACCGAGCGCATCGATTCCACCTGCGGCCTGAATCAGGAAGTGCGTTGGCATACCGTTTCCGAACATGAGCAATACCTCGGGGCCCCTGACATATACGTAGCCGACTCGGGGCGATGAGGTGGCCTGTGCTGCGACATCGAGTGCCAGCTGGATTTCGGATTCAACCTGGGAGATGAGCGTTTCGCCCTCCGCGTTGAGTCCGAGAATGGCTGCGACCGTAGAAATCTTGCGGCTCACGCCAGGCAGGGCCGCTTCCAGATTGAGAATGACGACCGGTATGCCTGCCTGTCGGATCTGTTCGATCGCAGCCAGCGGTTCGACTTGTGTGTCGCCAATGACAAGTGTGGGTGCGAGATTGATCACCGCCTCGGCATTCAGATTTCTCCCAAGCCCTACAGCAGGAAGCTCGACGGCTTCTGGGGGATAGGTAGCAGTGAGGTCCCTTCCCACGACCTGGTCTCCTGCCCCGAGAGCGAAAATGACCTCAACGAGGTCGCCGTTGAGAACAACGATTCGAGACGTGTCGGAAGTATCGCTCTCGACACCGTCGGCCCCAACGAATGAGAACTCACTTCCTGCGGGTTGGAACGGCGTGGTGGTTGCGACCGTGGTGCTCGAACATGAGCTGACAATGAGCCCAAACACAGCCACGATGAAGCCAACCCTGGTTCGCATCCGGCAACGCTATACCCGACCATTTCCGACTGCTTGTCGGGATCTTTGATGTTCTGTGGATTGATTTGGCGATCATCGGTACTCTTGCCCAATGGCAATGAGAACATCCACCGACGAACTGCGAGATGCGATGTTTGATGCAGCTCGTGACCTCATCGCAGAGGTTGGCTTTTCCGAGATGTCTCACGCCGACATCACTTCTGTCGTCGGCATCGGTAGGACCACGTTTTACGAGCATTTCTCTTCGAAAGAAGACTTGCTGATCCAGCTCGTGAGGCGGGACCTGCCAAAGACGACGGAGGACATCCTCGCGGCTGTCGATCCTGACCTTCCACCGGACGAAAGACTCGGACAACTTGCAGCCAAGATGGTGGAGTTTGTCGGAACTGATCACATGGGCCTCATCCTCCACACAGAGGTTCCTCGCTTGTCACCTGACGGCCAAAGAGGCATTGCGGAGGCTCATGAAGGACTCGCCTCTGAGTTCGCAAACGTCTACCGAGCAGGTGTCATGGCTGGCATCTTTGTCTCCTCCCCGCCGCGCCTAGCCGGCCGAATGATCGAACAGATCATCATGACCGGAGGGAAGGTCGTGATGGACGCTCCAGACCCTGTTGCCCAAGCGAAGGAGATTGCAGCCGACACGGCCCGCATCTTGGTCGCAGCGTTCATCGCAACTGGATGAGCGTGAAGTTCCACTTGGTGACGCTGTTCCCTGAGTTTTTTGAGTCGCCGATGGAAGTTTCCCTCGTCGGCAAAGCCATTGACGAGGGCACCATTGAGATCGAATTCCACAACCCGCGGAGCCACGGAGCGGGAGTACACAGGCAGGTCGACGATGCACCGTTTGGCGGTGGGGCCGGGATGGTGATGGCACCGGGACCCCTAGCTGAGACGCTGGATCCGCTGGCAACTACTTACAGGGTCTTGTTGACACCGTCTGGGGCACCGCTGAGCCAGGACCATCTCGACCGATTCGCATGCATTGACGAACTCACCTTGGTGTGCGGTCGGTACGAAGGCATCGATCAACGCATTGTCGACAACTTCATCGACGAGGAAGTTTCGCTCGGCGACTTTGTCCTCCTCGGAGGTGAGGTGGCCGCGGCGGCGATCATCGAAGGCGTCGCACGACTCTTGCCTGGGGTCGTAGGCAATCCAGAGTCGACGGTCAACGAGTCATTCAGAGGCGATGGCCTCCTCGAGGAACCGCACTACACCCGTCCAAGCGAATTTCGCGGATGGGCGGTCCCGGAAGTCTTGTTGAGCGGCGACCACAAAAGGATTGCTGCATGGAGGCGAGAACAACGACTTGAGCGGACGAGAAAGAGAAGGCCTGATCTCATACCTGAGTAGAGCGATATGGTTCACCACGAGTCAGAGTCTCGTCCCTACACCTTGTGGTCTTTCCTCACCCGTGAGTAGAGCGATACGGTTGCTGAAGGGTTAGAATCTCGTTTCTACACCTCATTGTTTCATTTCGGAGGATCCCGTGAACACGATCGAAGAGATCGAAAATGCACAGCTGCGCGACGACATCCCCGTCTTCGGCCCAGGAGACACGGTTCGCGTCGATGTCCGGGTTATAGAGGGTGGGCGCGAACGTGTCCAGGCCTTCGAGGGCGTCGTAATAGGAAGAAGCGGTGGCCACGGGGCCCGAGCAACCTTCAACGTGCGAAAGATCAGCTTTGGCGTTGGCGTTGAGCGCATCTTCCCCCTGCACTCGCCGATAATTCAGTCCATCACTGTCGTCCGCCGTGGTGACGTGCGTAGGGCAAAGCTCTACTACCTGAGAGACAGGGTTGGCAAGGCCACCCGCATCAAGGAGAAGCGCTTGTAGCGTTCCTCGTCTAGCGTCACGGGGATGCACATCTCGCCGTTTTCGGATCGACTCGCTCCTGCGGGTCGATCTGTCATTGAACGGTTCGACGACATGGACTTGTCAGCCGCAGAGTTCGCTGCTCTCTGTGACAGACATGCTGTCTTTGCTGATCTTTTGGCGAAGAATGGACCAACTCCTGCGTGGCGTCGCCCGCCAACGTTCGAAACTGTGACCAGGCTCGTCCTCGAGCAACAGGTTTCACTTGCATCGGCAAATGCGGCCTTCAACAAGCTTGAAGATCTGAATGGCCCAGTTTCTCCTGAGACGTTTCTCTCGCTCAACGACGACGAACTCCGAAGCGTCGGTTTCTCACGCCAAAAGAGTGAGTATGTGCGGGGCGTCGCGGATCAGATTCTCGACGGTTCCCTTGACCTCGCAGCGATATCGTTACTTGACCGCCACCAAGCCGTTGCTGAACTGGTCGCTATTCGAGGAATCGGCGTGTGGACTGCCTCCTGCTTCGTACTGTTCGTCAACGGTGCACCTGATGTTTGGCCCAGCGGCGATCGGGCGTTGTATGTATCGATGACTCGCGTTCTCGACCTCAGTGTCGTTCCAACGAAGGAGAAGTGCGATGAGATCGCCTCCGAATGGGCGCCGCACCGGTCGGCTGCCGCACGTATGTTGTGGTACGACTATCTGGGAGGCAGAACCTATGTGCCAAAGGACCGCGCTGGGTTCACTGATAGCGTGGGTATGGTTCCGTCGTGATTCCTAAAGATCCAGATGAAGGTCAAGGGCAATCCTCCGGCGAGGACCAGACGGACTGGGAAGTTTCGTTGTTCGATTTCGAGGACGTAAGCGCCCTGCTATCGACTGATACTCCGATCCTGAATATATCGGTGGAAGCCATCCCAAGCGACAGCGAGTCTGCCTCTCCGAAAGAGAAAGACTCGGAAAAGAAGTCGATTCCGTTCTGGATCGAGATGCCGATCCTTATCGGGATTGCTCTGATCGTCGCCGTTGTGATCAAGACTTTCTTCTTTCAAGCTTTCTTCATTCCGTCAGGCTCGATGAAAGACACGCTTCAGATCAACGACAGAGTCTTTGTAAACAAGATTTCATATGCAGTGGGCGACATCGCCCGCGGTGACGTGATTGTGTTTGATGATCCGAGGTCCGGCTTCGAGACGCCATCCGAGAGCGTCGTCTCAAGTGCCGTAAGGAACCTGTTTGAGTCGATCGGGTTGGCCACCCCTAAGTCCGAATTCATCAAACGGGTTATCGGTCTTCCAGGGGACGAAGTCGAACTCGTAGACAACCAGTTGTTTATCAATGGCGTGGCGTTTGATGAGCCGTATCTCGAAGCGGAGGCGCGGCCTCCTTCTACATGTGGCGATTCTGGGTATGGGCCAGAGGTGGTTCCAGAGGGCCATTTGCTGGTGATGGGGGACAACCGCTGTCACTCGAGCGATGGCCGATCGTTTGGTCCGATACCGGAGGAAGACATTGTCGGGAAGACGTTTGTCCTCATCTGGCCTCCCAGTCGATGGTCAGGTTTGTAAGACAGATCCAGACCCTACGCTGAGGGTGTGAGCGACGAAGACCTCGAGAAATATGAATCAGACGTTGAGCTGAAGATTTATCACGAGTACCGCGACGTCCTTCCCATGTTCAAGTACGTGGTTGAAACCGAGCGACGTTTCTACCTTGCAAACAAGGTCAATGTCAAGACGGCCGACTCCGGCGGCTCTGCTTACTTTGAGATCGACCTCGAGGACGCGTGGGTCTGGGATATGTACCGGCCTGCGCGGTTCGTCAATAGCGTACGTGTCATGACCTTTCGCGATGTCAACATCGAAGAGATCGACAAGACAGAACCCACGTAATTCCACCGTCTAGTTCCGTGCGGTTGAATGTTGTACCTTCGATGTGTGCAAACGCCCCGTGCGCCGAACACCCTAGGGAAGCTCGGCGAAGACATTGCTGCATCATTTGTTGAGCGTCACGGGTGCTCGATTGTTGCTCGAAACATCAGAGCAGATGGGGGAGAGATCGACCTGGTTGTGACCGACGGTTTGCAGAAGGTCGCGATCGAGGTCAAGACGACATCTGACGGATCCGATCCAGCGGATGCGGTGGACGATCGAAAACTTGACCTCTTGGGAAGAACGGCTTCGAGTTTGCCGATGGTGATCAACCGGATCGACATCGTCTCTGTCAAGCTGTCGCGAGAAGGCGTTGAGGTTCGGTGGCTACGAGCTGTGGACTGAACGATGATGCCCGCGTCTGCGGCGTTCCTTGTACCAACAGCCACGGTGCCAATGGCGTCTCAGATCTGGGGCATCCTGAGGCACAACGACGAGGTGCCCGACACCAGACTCAATGACGGACTCGCATCTAGGGCACACATACGATTTGCGTGCTTGATACGGCTGAACCGGATGGACAAACTCGTCATCAAGCTCTCCGAAGAGTGTGAGCGCATCGATGGGCGCGGCTTCGCTGCCTGTTCGTGAGTTCCGTTGCATCAGGCGATGGTACGGCCCCCACAAGCGAACTCGGAGGACTTGCTCGGTGACACACGGTTGGCTGAACCCCCAACCTGTTCCGAAGGGATTACTGTTGCGCCATGATTGACTTCGTGACGGCTGAGAATCGTGGCACTGTTCGATGGCTGACTTTGACGAATGCCGGACGCATGAATGCTGTGCCACCGACAGGATGGACAGAGCTAGCGGAGGCGTTCACCGAGTTTGAACGGTCGTCAAGCAGGGTTCTTGTTGTTCGGGGCGCGGACGGCAACTTTTGCTCCGGTGCCGACATGAACAGGGGCATCTCCGATGTTCCGAGTGCCGCGGACAACGCGGCTCGGATGCGCGTGACCAATAGCGCAGCTATCGCTCTCCATCGCCTTTCGAAGCCGACGATCGCCGCGGTTTCCGGCGTGGCTGCAGGAGCGGGGATGAACCTCGCAATTGGATGTGACATCGTGCTTGCGACCAACACGGCTCGATTCACCGAGATATTCGTCAAGAGGGGCCTCACCGTCGACTTTGGAGGTACGTGGCTGCTGCCGCGGCTTGTCGGTCTTGCCCGTGCACGCGAGTTGGCTCTGACTGGCCGCGTCGTTGGTGCCGATGAGGCGCTTGCGATCGGCTTGGTTGCAGAGGTTGTCACCGCCGAGGCAATCGAGGCGCGGGCAACAGAGTTAGCTGAGGAACTGGCTGCTGGCGCACCTCTGGCCCAGTCAATGATCAAACGAGCGCTTGATCGGTCGTCGTCGATGACCTTTGAACAGGCGCTTTCATTTGAGGAACAAGGTCAGGCGATTCTGCTTGCATCTGAAGACCTCGTGGAAGGTGCGGACGCCTTCGTAACCAAACGATCACCAGAATTCAAGGGTCGCTAGAGAGGTCTTCTTCCTCACCTGATTCGGTCTGGTCGGCTTCGGTAGCCTCGGTCATGTGTTGCTCTATGACGTCCTGGATCAACGGCTCGTAGATTTCCTCGACGAATCCGAGCGAGATCGGCTTTGGTCGCTTGGGCGTTCGATACCAGATCCATCCACGGCGCTCCATCCATGACAGCGCCAGGTGTACCAACGTCGCCGCGATTGCCAATGCCACAAGGCTGCCAAGGGCTACGAGAAGGGTGCTCATGAGAGCATTGTTGCATCTTTCGCCGTCCGAAAACCTTCGAGAGAAGGAGTGAGCTGAGATCGGAACTGCCGCGCCACCAGCCGAGCGGCAACCCATTTTTGGTGTGGAATTTCTGTCAGAGGTGCGACATACGTTGAGAAGATGAACAGATTTGTTACCTCCTGTGCTCTTGTTGGCGTCGAGCCTCGTCCGGTTCGCATTGAGACAACCCTTAGCGGTGGCCGCGGCCAGTTCTTGATTGTTGGGCTCCCAGATGCCGCCGTCAGGGAGTCAAGGGAACGGGTGCGGTCCGCCCTGAAGTCGTCCGGATTCCGCTTTCCTCCTGGCAGAATCGTGGTGAGTTTGTCCCCTGCGGACCTCCCAAAGGCGGGTGCGAGCTACGACCTGCCGATCGCCCTCAGTGTGATTCAGGCGGTGGAGGGCCTCGGAGACAGGGCAGGCCGGTTCGTCGCCATTGGCGAGTTGTCACTCCACGGAGACATCAAGCCGACGTCAGGAGCAATCGTTGCCGCCTCCGTCGCCGAGTGGACCGGTGGTATGGCCCTCGTTCCACCGAACTCCTCAGTACCAAAGTCGGTGGTCGGGTCGGTTGCCGTCGTTGATTCTCTGAGGCAAGCGGTGGATGTGATGCGGGGAAAAGTTGATCCAGTACCGGCGGCAGCGACCGTTCCTCGTGAAACGGACGCGGTTGAACTTGGAGAGGTGCGAGGGCAACCTGTCGCGAGGCGAGCACTCGAGATCGCTGCCGCTGGGGGGCATCACTTGTTGATGGTTGGTCCTCCCGGAGCCGGAAAGTCGATGCTTGCGCAGTGCCTGCCTTCACTGCTCCCACAACTCAGCGATGCCGAGCAGAGAGAGATCGCACTCATCGGCGTCGCGACTGGAGCAGACGAAACGGACACGGCTGCTCCTCCTTTTCGAGCACCGCACCATTCGATCTCTATGGCTGCTCTTGTTGGAGGAGGTGCAGGTATCCCAAAGCCCGGGGAGGTCACCAAAGCACACCGAGGAGTTCTGTTCCTTGACGAACTTGGGGAGTTTCCGCCAGCTGTTCTTGATGCGCTGCGTCAACCGATGGAGTCCGGGCATGTTCTCGTGTCCCGCCAGGCAGCTTCAATCCGATTTCCGACATCGATCCAGGTCGTGGCGGCATCGAATCCCTGTCCATGCGGATATCTTGGCGATCGGCTGAGAGCGTGTGAATGTGTTGGGGCTCGCCTTGACCGATACAAGGCTCGCCTTTCGGGTCCGCTGCTTGATCGATTTGATCTTCGAATCCGAGTAGAAAGACTTCGACCGCTCGATCTACGCGGGAGTCGCGGCGAGTCCGGCGCTCGAGTTCGCCAGCGTGTCGAGACTGTTCGCAGTATCCAAGCCACCCGCGGAAACCTCAATCGGACGCTGAGCGGAGCAGCTCTTGAATTGCTCGAAG
>JAQCAA010000069.1 GCA_027728645.1 Actinomycetota bacterium
TCCAGCTGAAGCGGTAGACCATCCGTGCTCCATTGCGTTTCGCCAAGACTCTGCCCATGTGCCATCCGGAGTCGCCTGAACCACAAGCGCCCCAGCCTTCGCAAACCCGAGTATGGCTTCATTCTCAGACTCGGCAACTGATAGGACAACCGTACGGTAGAAATCTTGACTGAGAAGTTGCATCGCAGCGAGGTCGGCAGCGTCCGCGTGCCCAGTAACCAACACAAGAACTCCGCCTGCCATCCCAGAACGTCTGAGGCGCGAGACGAGGTGCGCCAGGTTCAGACCGCTCGATGGCTGAATGGTCGCGAGCTCCTCCATGGCTGCCCGGTAGGCGTCGGCATTTCCAACCACAGTTCCGTTCGCGGTTCCCGTCCATATTGTGGGGGTATACCCGCTTGCAAAGAGGTGCCTGAGACTCAATGCGGCGCCTCTCACCGCTTGTTCGAAGCTCTCTGCCGAGCGGTGTGGCTCTATCCGTGGGTCGAGAATGATGAACGCTCGAGATTGCCACGGCATCTCAAGCTGCTTGATCATCAGGGTGTCTCTCTTTGCAGACGATGGCCAGTGAACTTTCCGAAGGTCGTCACCTTGGTGGTACTCGCGCAGCGTATAGAAGTCCTCCCCTCCTGTGTGCCAGAAGCTTGCTCTCGATGTGTTGATTGTCGGATCCTGTCCGCGGCCAGTCGGCACCCCGACAAAAACCTCGACCCTTGGAAAAACGACGATGCGATCGATACTGCCGAATACTGATGTTGACTCGGTAAATCCGAGTGGATCGCCAATCGTCACCTTCGACGGGCCAACCTTGTATACACCTCGAGGTCGACACAACACCTCGTAGCGACCAGCCATAGCATCCCCGTTGGCGACACGATCGGCGACGAAACGGGCGGATCCCAAACCGTGAACCCTGTCCTCAACGGACACTCGGTACACCCTTCGCCGCGATTCGAGGGAGAGGTCAACGATTGCTCGTTCACCGTCGTGAAGCTGTTCCGGCTTGATGGATCTCCTAAGGACCAGTCGTGGCGATGCCAACTTGACATAGAGCGACCCACCGATAACCGCAACACTCAGAAATACGGCCAGTGCAAGGAGAAGATCTTCTCCGAAGCCTGCCCAAAGAACAACGAGGGCGACCGAGGCGCCGACCGCTGCCCATCCTCGGGTGGTCGGCATCAGGCGGTTGTGCTTGTACCAGGAACCGGTACTGACCCGACGACCTCATCAAGAAGTTCGGCGACCGTAGTCCCACGCATCTGGGCCTCTGGCCGCACGACGAGTCGGTGGTTCAGCACCGGCGCGAGGATTGTCTTTACATCGTCGGGATTCGCGTAATCTCTGCCAGCGGCAGCGGCTACAGCCCTAGACGCTTTCTGGAGGAACAATGTCGCTCTCGGCGACGCTCCGAGGAGAATGTCTGGATGGCTTCTCGTTGCCTCAGCGAGATCGATGAGGTAGCCGCGGAGCACGTCTGCGAAGTGGATCTGCCTCGCAATGGAAGTCATTCTCAAGATGTCCTCGCCGTGCACTACTGCCTTGAGATCGACGAAACTGGATCCCGCACTGTGGGTCTGGAGCATCTCAAGCTCCTTCATACGCTCGGGATATCCCATTGCGACGCGCATCATGAAGCGGTCGAGTTGTGCTTCGGGCAGCGGGTATGTGCCCTCGTGCTCGATGGGGTTCTGCGTCGCGATCACCATGAACGGTGATGCCAGATGGTGCGTTTCGGTGTCCACCGTCACCTGTTGTTCTTCCATGGCCTCCAGCAAAGCCGCCTGGGTCTTTGGGCTGGCTCTGTTGATTTCGTCACCGAGAACGACGTTGGCGAAGACTGGACCTGCGCGGAAGTTGAACGTACCGGTCTCACGGTTCCACACCGAAACACCGGTGATATCAGCTGGGAGCAAGTCAGGTGTGAACTGCACACGCTGAAACGTGCAGTCGATTGACCGAGCGAGAGCTTTAGCGAGAAGCGTCTTTCCTACGCCAGGCACATCCTCGATGAGGACGTGTCCTTCAGAAATCAGGCTCGTGACCACAAGCTCTATCGTGGAGCGCTTTCCTTGGATTACCTTCTCGATATTTTCGGTGACCAGTTCATGGCGGTCACCGAACCAATCAAGATCATTCTGCGAGAGGGACAAGCTGTCTCCTCCATGGTCCGGTCAGGGCACAGGAACCATACCCATGCACGACAAGTTGAGCATACGGTGCGCCAACGGGGACGCTAGTTTGCTATCAGATGTACTCGATCAATTCAGTTCTTGCCATCGTCATCCGACCCAATCTCTGGTCCGCTGCGATCGGAGCAGTGTTTGCGTTCGCAAGACGGTCCTGGTGGAAGCGCCCACCTTTTCTTCCCTTTGCCGATTCGTCAGTGGTCGATTGGCGAGTGACTACTGCCTATGGACACCGCGATATGGCTCTTGCCACAGAGGACATCCTCTCGTATCTTCGTTGGAGGCGGAGAAACGGGCCATGGAGCTGAGAGGAGTCCTGCGTGCAGACGCGTTCGCTACACGAAGATCTTCTTGCCATTGACGGTGTTGATGGCGCTGAAGTCGATGGGGCTTCCGGTTCGCCTTCTGGACTGAGAATCCGGATTGCAAAGGATGCCGACCAGCGTTTTGTCGGTGAAGAGATTCGCAGGGTGCTCTCGGCACACAGCCTCGGCACTGACACCCGTTTACCTGGTGAACCTCCAATCAATAGGCAGAAGGGAGACAGCGGTCAGCAGATGGCTTCTGTGTCCGAGCTTGCGTCCGGAGCAGAACCGGACCGGCGAGGAGCGACACCAGTTGCGACATCGGCGCCTCTTGCCGACGACGCTGTTGAAGCCTCTGACGAGACGCTCGACGCGTTCGAGTCCATCGTCGACCTAACGCAGCACCAGCTCCCTGAACACGAGGCCGGGTCGCAGAAATCAACCGATACTGCAGCGCACTCGCTGGCACGGATTGAAAAGGTCTCCGTTGAAGAGGGACGTTCCGGCATCCTTGTCAGTGTGGTCTCGACTGATGGACGCATTCAGACCGAGTTCGCTACCTCCTCGGAAGGCGGAGTGGAGCGAGCAGTTGTTGTTGCGTCCGCTCGTATTGCATCGCCCGGTTCACCAACCCCAATTGTTATCGAGATTGACGAGCGGCGGGTGGACGGGGTCGACATCATCATGATCGTTCTCGACATGGATGGCGTGATCGCAGCTGGCAGCGCGGTGGTTGGAGCAGGACGGGCTTTTGCACTCGGGCGCGCCACATGGGCAGCGATCTCGGTCTGAAAATCAGCCGGTGGGAGCGATGAGCTCCACGACGACGTCGTGGGTGTCGGATGATTCCGATTCGTCGAAGAATTCGCTTTTGACGATCGCCGGTGAGACAGTTGGTTTGCCATCACCAGACATGCCGAAGGCTTCGATGTAATCGCCAACGCGCGACACGATATCTCGAACGACGATTCTGGTGTGGTCCTGAGCACCATCCCGTAGAACTTCGAGGTCATCTGCTTCGGTCGCAATCATGGTTGCGCCTGCAGCGCGGATGTCGGCGATCATGATCTCCTGCATCACCTTGTCAGGGGAAAGTGCTTCGAGGTTTCCGACTACGACAGCTTCAGCCGCACCCGACCGCACGATGTCGATAAGAGCCTTGAATCCTGGACGGTCGGTCGGGGCCGACGAGGTGTGGTGATCCTGGCAGACCGCAATCAGTTCGTTTCGAGAGTCGCGAGCCCAGCGCCGAACTCTCTCGCTTTGGGCGAACGCGGTGTCGGGGTCTGGCAGACCGGTGGCCTGACGTACATATCCAGCGACTCGCATGATGCCTTCCTAGGTGCCGGGCCATTATCGCACCAGCGCGGTCTGTGGTCAACGACCATCGGAGAGTGGTTGATCGCACTCTTTCCGTATCTCACCCTGCTGATTCAAACAGGGTGGTACGATTTCGGCCGCATGAGAACTCTGGTACTCAACGCCTCAAACGAGCCGCTGTCCGTTGTGTCTGCCCGGCGGGCTCTTGTATTGCTTTTGCGCGAAAGGGCGGTCGTGGTTGCTCGCTCCAATCGGACGTGGCGAGCAGAGACGGATGTCTTTGACGTTCCCTCGGTCGTGCGTTTACGACGGTATGTGAATGTTCCCTATCGGAGGGCGATGCCGCTTTCTCGGCGGGCAATATTTCTCAGAGACGAGCATCGGTGCCAGTACTGCGGTCTTCATGCAGAGAACGTGGACCACGTCATCCCGAAGGTCCAAGGGGGGACTCACTGCTGGGACAACGTCGTAGCGTCATGCCGGCGGTGTAACAGTCGCAAAGGCGGCAGGACACCAGCTCAGGCAGGGCTGAAACTGAGAAGGCAACCATCCACCCCAGGGCGGTTCGACTGGGTCCATGTCGCAGCGGGCGGTCGAGCCGACACAGCGTGGCATGAATACCTGTGAGACGACCGGCTGAATCCCGATAACCGAAGAATCGAAGAACCGATAACCGAAGAACCGATCAGAGGACAGCAGCGCCTTACGCCTACCGCCTTGCGCCTACCGAATCAGAATGGGGAACGGATTGCAGATTAGGGGTTGGAGCCGGAATCCCGATGACCGGAGAGCCGAAAAAACCTAAGAACCGATCAGAGGACAGAGGCGTTTACCGTCTACCGTCTACCGTCTACCGAATCAGAATGGGGAACGAGTCTGCGTCGGGATACACGAAGGCCCGACGGCAGTGACGAATGTCAGGGCCCGAATTCGCCGAACGGTAGGCGGTAGGCGGTAGGCGCAAGGCGCTTCTCCTAGCGAATTACCAGCACTGGGCAGGTTGCTCTTCTGACAACCTTGGCACCTGTCGAACCGAGTAGTCCTTGGAAGCCGCCACCCCCGTGGGACCCGACGACGATCACATCGGCTTCGATTTCGGCTGCGAGAGCGACGATGTCGGCAGCGACATCATCTCCTTCCCTCACCATCGACTCAGCGGTTCCGCCGGTCGATCGAATGGCTTCTACGGTCGGGCGGCAACGCTCGATGCGCTTGTCACCGAGGTACTGAGCGACGATGGCATCGTCCCCCGGCCAACTGCGTGGCGGGACTCCATCTCGCGCTCCCATACTGGCGCCGACATATTCGGCATCCAAATCTACGTGCGGTGGGCTCATCTCACCGAATCGTGTCCGAAGGTCGCTGAGCAGGGTCCTCGGGACTCGAACGACGGTTGACACCGTGATCAATCCTTCAGGTCCGGCGAGGATCCTCGCAAAATTTGCTGCCTTATCTGGATCGATTGATCCGTCGGTTGCCACAAGTAGGTGCATGTTCGCCCTTCCAGAGATTCCGTCCATTATGCAGGCTAGGCGACTACGCCGCTCGCTTGCGAAAGCTCAATGAGTTTTGGGACGGCGATATGGCCTTCGGCTGCATGGGTGAGGGCTCTTCCGAGACGGAGAGGTGCCGACCGCCCAGTGGTTCCGTGATTGGGGTCGCCGGCGAATGCTTCCAACATGCCGTGATACATCTTGGCTGAGTCGATCGATCTGCCGACCAGGTATTCCTGAATGGCGAGAACCTCATTCCCGACCTCCCTCGCAAGGTGCTCGTGGTTCTCCCACAACTCGCCAACTGTTCCTCCTGTGACGAGCCCTGCGATGTTTGCTACCAAGATGTAGAGATTCTTGATGATCAATTCGTCTACGATCTCGTCGCGCTTGACAATCGTCGCAGCGATCTGCGAAGCGTTGAGCGAGTTGACGAGTACTGGCGCCATCGGCCCAGCCACAGGAGTCGGGATGATCACCTTTGTGTCCGTCCCCCGCTTTTTTTCGAACCAAACGACTGCGACCGTCGGGTCCTGGATCCCTTGGATCTCCCAGTCCCTCGGAAGTAGCTCGTTCTGGACAAGGACAACGCGGTCGGCCCATGCGTCTGGGAGCTTCGCCAAGACATGCGGCAAATCTGCTTCGCCGACGGTTACGAACACCATCAGCGGCTCAGGGATTTGGTCTGCCACTTGGTCGGTCGAAGTCGACCGTGTGACGGGGACAATTGCGTGACCGTCTCTGAGCAGAGCTTTGGCGAATACGCCGCCCATTTCTCCGACACCAATCAGGACCACCGGCGAAGTTAGCTGTGTCATGACCGCGAGCGTACAGCAGCGCAGGACTCAGCTTTTGGCAGCGGCTCTCCGATACCGACGAACAGACAGTGGCACGAAGATCGCCAAGATGATCGCCGACCAAATGAGTGTGTAAATCACGGGATTCTGGAGTGGCCAAGCCGTCGGCTCTGGGGTACCGAGCGGTATGTTGCCGAACAGTTCTCGCACAGCTTGTGTCAGCGAAGAGACAGGATTCCATTCGGCAAATGTCTTTAGCGGTCCAGGCAGATTGTCTGATGGAACGAACGTGTTTGCGATGAACGTGAGAGGGAAGATGACAATGAAGGACGCGTTGTTGATGACCTCAACGCTTGGAACCGAGAGACCGACAAGGGCCATGATCCATGAAAACGCGTAGGCAAAAAACAACAGCAGAGCGAATGCGAATACCGCGTTAATCACTCCGTTGTGGATTCGCCATCCCACCAGCAACCCGGTGAGAGCCATGATGATGAGCGAAAGTACGTTGTAGACAACGTCGCTAGCGGTTCTGCCGAATACCACAGCAGATTGTGACATAGGGAGAGAACGGAACCGGTTGATGATGCCCTTTTGCATGTCGTCTGCAAGGCCTGCCCCGGTGAACGTGGCACCGAAAATCACTGTCTGGGCGAAGATGCCACCCATCAGGAACTCGCGGTACGAGCCGCCAGGTATGTCGATCGAACCGCCGAACACAAATGCAAACAGGCCAACGAACATGATTGGCGAGATAAGTACGAAGACCAGCACTTCGGGTACGCGTACGATCTTGATGACATTTCTCTTGGCAATGACGGATCCGTCGGCGAAAGCAAGGCGGATTTGTTTGATCATGCTTCCTGCCTTTCAGCATCGGCTTGGTCTGTGTCGCCGCTCGTGTGGCCAGTCAGAGCAAGGAACACATCGTCGAGGGTCGGCCTGCGAAGCCCAACATCGTTCAGGCCGATGCCGTCGGCGTCGAGGGACCGCAGCGCCGCAGTCAATGTTGCAGCCCCACCCAAGATTGGAACAACCAGCGATCGAGTTCGCTCGTCCACATGGATAGTGCCTGACGCGTGTTGCGTGAGCGATTGAACGGCGTCGCGGATACTTGCGTCGTGCCGGATCGAGACTTCGATCCTCTCCCCACCGACCTGCGACTTCAGCTCATCGGAAGTACCGTGAGCTATCTCCTTCCCGTGGTCGATCACGATGATGTCATCAGCCAATTGATCGGCTTCCTCGAGGTATTGCGTCGTGAGAAGGAGGGTTGATCCGTGCGATACAAGTTCACGTATGACAGACCAGAGCTGGATACGGCTCCGAGGGTCGAGTCCCGTTGTGGGTTCGTCCAAGAACAGAATCGGTGGGGCGGCGACAAGGGCGCCAGCGAGGTCGAGTCTGCGGCGCATGCCGCCGGAGTATGTCTTAACGGGTCGATCGGCCGCATCCGCGAGATCAAATTGGGCAAGCAGTTCTCTGGCCC
The DNA here is from genome assembly GCA_027728645.1 of Actinomycetota bacterium. Classification (GTDB taxonomy): domain Bacteria; phylum Actinomycetota; class Acidimicrobiia; order Spongiisociales; family UBA5794; genus UBA5794. Next base: position 7,594 of record JAQCAA010000069.1, read on the forward strand.
TTGATCGGGACGGCTCTTTGCCGAGGTGGTAGAGGCGCCCGATCATGTCGAGGTTCTCGAAGCCGGTGAGGTACTCGTCAACGGCTGCGAACTGTCCAGACAACCCGATTCGGCGCCTGACCTCCTTCGGTGATTGGAGAACGTCAATCCCTCCGACGGATGCGGATCCAGCGTCTGGCACGAGGAGGGTCGAGAGAATCGAAACCACGGTCGTCTTCCCTGCGCCGTTAGGTCCCAAGAGCCCAACGACGGTGCCCTCGTCGATGCTGAGATCGAACCCGTCGAGCGCGACAACCTTGCCGTACTTCTTGACGAGCCCATGTGCTTCGATGAATGACCTCACGTGTTCCTCCCAAGCCGAGGCCGGAGACTAGAGCACTTGCGTGAGAGAAACGGCAGAAGTCAGAGGATGGACCGAAACCCGACAGCCGAAACCCGACAGCACGGACGGCCGCGGTCTTCTGGTTCTGAATGCTTCTTCCGACGGTGGACGGTAGGCGGTAGACGGTGAACGTTTCTGATCGCTGAGAGCTGAGAGCTGAAAGCTGTAAGCCCCGACGGCCGAGTGGGCCGTTGGTGCACATTGTGTTGACAAGTGGCGCGGAGTGGGGCATAGTGGCGCTCAATGGGAGACGAGTGATGATGGAGACACCACGACATGTTCCTCGGCGAGTACAGCCATTCGTTGGACGACAAGGGCCGCATTGTGATGCCCTCGAAGTTTCGCGTGGGTCTCGAACGCGGACTTGTGGTCACGAAGGGCCAGGAACGGTGCCTCTATGTCTTTCCCCTCGATGTCTGGGATACGGAGGCAGAACGCGTCAGAAGACTGCCCCGCACAGACAAGCGAGCCCGTACATATTCCCGTTCCTTTTTTGCTTCCGCATCGGATCAGGCGCTTGACCGTGCAGGTCGATGCGCGATACCGGAGCCGCTCAGGCACTACGCAGGCCTTGGAAAGGATGTCACCGTCGTTGGAGTTTCAGACCGAGTCGAGATATGGGACACCGAGACGTGGCACTCAGTCGCTGCCGAAGCGGACGAGTACTACGCAGGAATCGAGGAGGTGCTTTCCGAGGAAGGCATATGACACATACACATCGCAATCTATCGACGTGGGCTGGTTCGTGGTCAGTCCCCCGGATGCCAATTGGGAGGCCCCTTACTCCGCCCGCTTCCATCTTGGCGCCAGCGCTCCGGGGGACTGACCATGACTCAGCCCACACCACGCGACAAGGCCTACCACACCCCGGTGATGGTCGACGAGACCGTGTTTTGGCTCTCAACGGCATCACACGGCACGATCGTCGACGGAACCTTCGGTGGGGGAGGCCATAGCCGTGCACTGCTCAACCATTACAACGAACTCAGAATCATCGGGCTTGACCGCGACCCGGATGCCGTTGCCAACTCGTTCACTGATGACAGGCTCACGGTCGTCAACGCCAATTACCGCGACATCGCCGCTTCGCTCGGCTCTTTGGACGTCGCTGGAGGCGTCGAAGGGATACTTCTCGACCTTGGCGTGTCATCCCACCAACTTGACGTCGCCGAAAGGGGCTTCTCCTACCACTCGTCTGGTCCGCTCGACATGCGAATGGGACCCGATGCTGAGCGGTCCGCAGCCGATCTCATCAACACAGAATCTGAAGATGCGCTCGCCAGGATCCTCCGCGTGTACGGCGAGGAAAAGTTCGCGAGAAGAATTGCGAGGGCCGTTGTCTCGCATCGACCGTTCCAAGACACAGCCGATCTCGCGTCCTGCATCGCCGACGCGGTCCCGGCCGCCGCGCGCCGTTCCGGCCACCCGGCCAGGAAGTCGTTCCAAGCCATCCGAATCGCCGTCAACGACGAACTCGTCGGCCTCACCGACTTTATGGAGACCGGTATCGACTCGCTTGTGGTCGGGGGCAGGCTCGTGGTGATGGCCTACCACTCACTCGAGGACCGCATCGTCAAGCGTGCACTCGTTGCCAGATCTCGAACGTGCGTGTGTCCTCCGGACCTGCCGCAGTGTGCATGCGGCGCGTCGCCAGACTTTTCCATTCTGAGTCGCAAGGCAATCAAACCCACCCAAGACGAGGTCGCAGCCAACCCACGAGCACGAAGTGCCGTGATGCGAGTCGCAGAGAGGATTTCGCAATGACGGCTCACGCCATCCCACAAGCAGGAACGCGCGACAAGACCAAGAGTGCGGCGCAGTCTGGTCAGGGTCCGAGGGTTGTTCCTCTCGCCTTCTTTGTCTTGCTCGTAATTGGTGTGTTCTTCTTGATGATCTTCTTGCGTGTCGCACTCGATCGGTCAGCGTTTGAACTTGACACGATCGAGCGGCAGATCACAAGCCAGGAATCCCTTCAACTTGATCTTCGGCTCGAACTCGCTCAGCTCCAGGACCCACTCCGAATCGCGAATGAGGCAACCCGCATGGGACTGACCTACCCGGACCAGCGAGTGGCGGTGGTCGTGAGCGGGCTGAACCCAGCTCACTCGGCGGTTGCCACGCCGATTCAAGAGACACCCGTTCAAGCCCTCGAGACGGAAACGCCGTAGCACGCTCGCTCAACAAGAAGGACATACGATGCATTCGACTAGGCCGAGCGCTGACGGCCCACAGCTGGCTGTGTTGCCCAGCACCGCTGCCGGCACCGGCATGTCCTGGTTGGTGTGGTCATGAGGGGGCGAAGGATTTGGAAACCGGGCGACTTGCGGCTGCTGATCGTCGGCATTGTCTTTGTTCTTGTATGGGGAGGTATCGGGTTCCGCCTCTTTGACCTCCAAGGAGCTCAGGCTGTTGAACTCGCCACACTTGGATTTGAACAACGTATTGACGAGAGGGCGATAGCGCCCCGTCGGGGAACCATCTACGACAGAGACGGAATCGAACTTGCTCTGACCATCGACGGATGGAACATTGTCGTTGATCCAACAATGCTTGACGATCCAACCGTGGCTGCGACCCTGCTTGCGCCGTTCGCCGATGACCCCTATGACGAGCTTGTCATAGAGCTTGCAGAAGCTCAGGCGGCGGGATCGCGGTATTCCGAGATTGCGATGCGTGTCGACACTGCCCACAAGAAGGACATCGAACTGGCGATAGCCGAGTACAACGCTGGCGTTGAGAAAGCGGAACGGATCACAGGTGTCTTCTACAGGGAGCAACCACTCCGCGTGTACCCCGCTGGGTCAGTTGCCGCCCAGGTGATTGGACTCACTGGGTTTGACGACAACGCAGGTATCGAGGGACTCGAGCTCACATTCAACTCAGAACTGGAAGGCCATTTCGGAAGGCTTATTGTTGAGCGAGATCCCTCAAGGCGGGTGATTCCACAGGGCGAGGTTCTGATCGAACCTGCAATCCCAGG
>JAQCAA010000070.1 GCA_027728645.1 Actinomycetota bacterium
TCCCGTGCTACAGATTCCCTCTTCGCTCCTGTTCCCGCTCGATTGATTCGAAGAGAGCTTTGAAGTTTCCTACGCCAAATCCCGTGGCACCTCGGCGCTCGATAAATTCGAAGAACACCGTCGGGCGATCCTGAAGCATTTTTGTGAACGCCTGGAGCAGATACCCGTCGTCGTCCTTGTCGACGAGGATGCTGAGCTCTTCGAGGCGCCCCCAATCGAGGTCGTACTCCGAGAGTCGAGCCTTTGCATCCGGGTAGTAGGTGGCTGGCACGTAGATAGTTTCAATGCCCCTCGAATGTACGTCTGCGACTGTGGTTTGGAGATCTCCCGTTGACAATGCCATGTGTTGAACGCCGGGGGTCTTGTAGTAGTCAAGGTATTCCTCGATTTGGCTCTTCTTCTTCCCAGCCGCAGGCTCATTGATCGGAAGCTTGATAACGCCGTTACCACCCGTCATCACCTTCGACATCAAGGCCGTGTACTCCGTCGATATCGCATCGTCATCGAAGTGCTTGAGCATCGTGAACGAGAAGATCTTCTCGTAGAAGCCCACCCACTCGTTCATCTTCCCTAGCTCGACGTTCGCCACAACGTGGTCGATCGCATGGAGCCCTGTCGACCTGGCCACCTTGTCTTCTTTCGGCTCGAAACGAGGGTCCACACCCTCAAGCTCAATCAGGGAATGCACAGTATCTCCGTACGCCTTGATCCCCGAGATGACCATGCGTCCGGTGTCATTTTCGACCACCATCGGTTGGAGATGCGGCGTGGCCCCTCGTTCCACCGCGAGCTCGAACGCGGCAGTCGCGTCTGGGACAAGGAAGCCGACATCCTTGACGCCAGGACCGTGAAGCTTTACATGATCTGCAATCTCATGGTCGCCGTCGAGGGCAGCAGTCACGATGAATTGGACCTGATCCTGTCGCATCAGATACGAGGCGCGATCCCTGACTCCGGTTTCGGGACCGGAGTACCCGACAATCTCCATGCCAAGCAGGGATCGAAACGCCTGTGCTGCCATGAATGCATTGCCGACCCACCACTCCATCGGACCGAACCCTTTCATGGGAAATGGGTCCTTCGAAGCGAACTCTTTCGCCCTTAGCGTGAGGTCGAAATCCATGGTGTCCTCCTGAATCTGTTGATGCTCCCCCAAGTATCGCACCTTGCAGGATCAGACGCCCTTGGTGCTGCACATCGCAGGCTTGGCGGTGCACCGCTTCGTTCTGTCGTAGCATGACGCCTCAGAGCACAGGAGAGCCATGCCGTACTACCAGACCGTTGGAGACATTCCGCCGAAGAGGCACACGCAGTTTCGTCAGCCAGACGGGTCACTGTACGCCGAAGAACTCATTGGCGAGGAAGGCTTCTCATACGACTCGGCCCTTCTCTATCACATCAATTCACCAACGGCTCTCAAGAGCATTGAGGCTGTCGATACCGAACCACAGGCGACAACACCGAACCACCCCCTGAAGCCAAGGCACTTCAAGACACATCAGCTCAAGGCTGGCGGCGATGCTGTTCGCGCGAGGGCTCTCCTCCTTGGGAACGAAGACTGTGCTATCTCGTACTTCGTTGGATCGGACAGCTCCGGGCTCTATAAGAACGCCACGGGCGATGAGCTGGTATTCATTGAACAAGGTACGGGAACCCTTGAAACCGTGTTCGGGGCGATCAGGTTCGAGCCTGGAGACCACCTTGTCATACCTGCCTCGGTAATTCACCGCTACGAACTCGATGATTCATCCGACCCGGTTCGAGCTCTCATCCTTGAAACTCGTGGCCACATCTCACCACCGAGGCGCTACTTGTCACGCAATGGTCAGTTTCTTGAGCACGCTCCGTATTGCGAACGTGATCAGCACGGGCCAGAAGCGCTACTGATCCGTGAGGGCACCGACATCGAGGTTCTTGTCAAGCACAGGGGTGGATTCACCAAGTTCGTATACGCCAACCACCCATTTGACGTCGTCGGATGGGACGGATGCCTGTATCCTACAAGTTCTCGGTGCACGACTTTGAGCCAATCACTGGGCGCATACACCAGCCGCCGCCGGTCCACCAGACCTTCGAGGCCCCCGGCGTGGTTGTCTGCGCCTTCGTGCCGAGGCTGTTCGACTATCACCCAAATGCAATACCTGCGCCGTACAACCATGCAAACGTCGACAGCGACGAGGTTCTGTTCTATGTGGACGGTGATTTCATGTCCCGCAAGGGTGCGGGGATTGAAAAGGGCTCGATATCGCTGCACCCTGGCGGCCACACGCACGGTCCGCAGCCGGGGTCCGTTGAGGCCAGCATCGGCAAAAAGGGTACGGAGGAGCTCGCAATCATGATCGACACCTTCCGCCCTCTCGATCTCGGTCCAAGCGCAACAGATTCCGAAGAAGACACCTACGCATGGACTTGGCTCGAAGGTCGATGAGGCTCGTCGTCGATGCTCGCACGTCAGCCTTTGCTGCCTTCGTCGACTACGCGGGAGTGTTCCCACCTGCTTCACTCACCGTCGCCGATGCGACTGCGTGCTACCGAGCTGCACGGACCTCCCAAGAGTCATGGGTCGCTGGACGATTTCTCATCCGGACGTCTCAGCTCCAAGAACTTGCAGCGGAAGCCACGGCAACGATGCAACCAGGTGAAGATCCGTGGGAAGTCAGCGCAATATTTGACAGTCGGGCGACGGCCGCTGCATCACTCGCAAGCGACTTCCACGCGGAGATGGAACCTGCACTGACCGTGGCAGCTGCCGAAGCTTTGATCTCAGAGCCGAGCCGCGACGGAATCGCAAAGCTCTTCACCACAATCGGATCCATCAATCCTGATGTTGTGGGCTTCCTCGAAGTCGCTCGATCAAGCGATGTTGAGGCACAAATACGACGGATTGCATCCGTGATACAAGAATCCGGCAGAACTGGGGGATCCAAACTCCGGTGCGGCGGGGTGACAGCCGACATGTTCCCCTCACCTTCTGAGGTTGCTGTTTTCATACAGACCACTGTCGAGGAGAGTGTTCCCTTCAAAGCAACGGCCGGCCTCCATCAGCCGTTTCGCCATTTCGACGAGTCCTTGGGGATCTACCGACACGGGTTCGTCAACATTCTCCTTGCCACGACCGCCGCAGCAGACGGTGCAGCACTCTCCACGGTGACGGACATCATCTCTGAGACTGAACCTGGTGCTTTCGGTCTTTCGGCGGCCTTTGCCACATGGGGTGATCTGAGGTTCCCAGGGTCGACGCTCCGAAGGACTCGCCAGAACCTTTTCGTTGCCTATGGATCCTGCGACTTTGAAGAACCGATCGAAGCGCTGCGAGCAATCGGGCTGCTCGGGGAGGGATCGTGAGCAACGTCGCGACGTCTTGGGTTCATGTGCCGAGCGGTTCAGACTTTCCGATTCAGAATCTTCCCTACGGAGTATTCACCAACGAACGGGGTACTCGGTGCGGTGTCGCCATTGGGGATTCGGTGCTCGATCTCGCTGCAGCTGAACGCGCAGGGCTCTTTGCACACACCGACCTCGATGCCGACACATTCTTCTCCGAGACGCTGAACGACTTTATTGGACAGGGACGAGCCATATGGATCCAAATACGCGACACCATCACAGCGTTTCTCGATATGGGAAACGCATCAGCACCCGCATTCGCAAGAGAACATGAACTCCTCGTTTCGACACCGGTATCGATGAACTTGCCAGTCCGCGTTGGCGACTATGTGGACTTTTATTCCTCGGAGCAGCACGCAACGAATCTCGGCAAAATGTTCCGGCCAGATGGCGACGCTCTCCTTCCAAACTGGAAACACCTTCCCGTTGGGTACCACGGCCGAGCCGGAACGGTCGTTGTGTCCGGAACAGACATCACAAGACCCTCTGGTCAAAGGCTTGCCGAAGGAGCGCCGGTGTTTGGACCGTCCGTTCGCCTCGACATCGAGCTTGAAGTCGGGTTCATCACAGGAAACGCCAACCGTCTCGGCGAGCCCCTCGATATTGCTTCGGCTGAGGATGCAATCTTCGGAGTATGCCTCGTCAACGATTGGTCGGCTCGCGACATCCAGGCATGGGAGTACGTACCGCTTGGCCCTTTCCTCGGCAAGTCCTTCGCAACCACGATTTCGCCATGGATTGTGCCCCTCGATGCGCTCGAACCGTTCAGGATTCCCCGCCCCATCCAGAGTCCGAGCCCTCTCCCGTATCTACGAGACGACTTTGGGAGAGGCATCGGCATCGACCTAACCGTCGGCTTTACGCCGCGAGGATCCTCTGAAGAGACAGTGATCACGGAGACGTCGTTCACCAACATGTACTGGACAATGGCCCAGCAACTCGCTCACGCCACCGTCAACGGAGCCACGGTCCGGGCCGGAGATCTCTTTGCATCAGGCACCGTGTCAGGTGAGGGTGTGAACGAGCGAGGCTCCCTGATCGAGATCACATGGAATGGTGCCGAACCCATGACGCTAAGCGACGGATCCGCCCGAACCTTCCTTGAGGATGGCGACTCCATCTCGATCCGTGGGCGATGCTCGGCCGAAGGAGAGGTGCCGATTGGGTTCGGCGATTGCGTCGGAACAGTGATCTCGTGATGTCACTGGCAGTCGCAGAGAGGCTGCCTCACTCGGGATCGACCCGAAGGCTCCCAGCCTTCTGCACGAGGTCGGTCAGGTCGCATGGTCCCTCCGACACCCCAGTCGGTCATCCGCCATCGTTCACTTGAGCGCTACGCTGCCTGCCATGGCCACCCTCCGTTTGTTTGCCAATCTTCGCGAGTCGGCAGGAACCGATTCTGTCGAAATCGACGCATCGACCGTTTCGGAACTCCTCGATGCTGCGTCCGACCGGTTCGGTGATCGATTCTCTTCTGGTCTCGAGGCTGCAGGCGTGTGGGTCAACGGACAGCAGGCCGACAGGAAAACACTCATATCTACTTCGGACGAAATCGCTTTGATACCCCCGGTGTCCGGTGGCGCCGCGACGATTTCGTCCGCGGATGTTGCGCCAGGGATTCTCTCAGTCGCCTTGATCGCTGCTTTGCTCGCTGTCGCCTGGGCCGACGAGAAATGGTTTGTCCTCGTAGCGGTCGGATCCATCATCGCGTGGGTTTGGGACGCATCAGAGACAGCGTCGGCTGTCAAGGATGCCTTCGTCGTATACCCCCCTGTTATCGGTGCCGCCGCAGGCGGTGCTGCTGCATACGCGTGGGGCTTCGAGGGGTTTGCTGGCGGAGTCGCTTTCGGGTTCATCGTCGCAGTGACATGGCCAGTATTCGACAAAGCACACCGAGATTTCAGAGCAACTGCCGTCACGGCTCTCGTCACCGTGGTTGCTGCGTCAGCATCGGCTGGTCTTGTGCTCATTCGCTTGATCGGCGCCCACGCGGTGGTGGCATTCGTGCTCGTCACCGCGTTCGCGCTGGTCGGCTCTTTCCTCGCTGGCGCGTACGGTGACAAGATTCAGTCGGTAGATCCAAACGTCGGGGGGCTGCTTGGCGCACTTTTCGGTGGACTCCTTGCCGGTTTTGCGATCGCGGAACTCGACATCGCCGCCGGTCTACTCGGCGGGGTCGCAGCCGCAGCGGGTGTGATCGGCGGTCGAGCCCTTGGGTCGACTCTGAGAACCGGATCGATAGTTCACACCGAGAACGCGCCTGGGGCGCTAGCCATGTTTGATGGTGCGGTTCTCGCTGCACCGTTGTTCTGGATGGCCGTCTGGTTCTTCGGCTAGAAACCTATCCCGGTTTAGATAGGTCACCGCTAGCCTCGCGAGTCATGTCACGATTCGGCGTTCGACGCTTGCTGACACTCCTCATCGCAATCGGTCTGCTGTCGATTGCACCTATTGGCGCGTCAGCGCAAACTCAAGGTGATGTCGACGTGGCGGAGCGAAACAAGGCCCGCGCAGAGGCGCGCCAGTCCACTGAGTACCAAAAGTATGTTGCAGTATCGGAGCGCTTGGACGCGGCCGTCGTGGAATACGACGCGATACACCAAGAGCACACCGAGCTTCAATTCCGTATCGGTCGGATGGAGGACACTGTCGACCGATACGAGGCAGACGCGCTGGATATCAACGAATCTGCCAGACAACTCGTCCTCGACGCCTACACCGGAGGGCAAACGAACATGATCGGGTCTGCTTTCTCCGCGAGCAGCATCCAGGAGCTGGTGACGACGCAAGCACTTCTCGACCTGGCAACGAAGAGCGAGCTAGCAACGCTCGACAATCTCGCTGCCGTCACCCGCCAAGTAGACCGCTCGACGACAGAACTCGAGGCGAACAAGGCAGAGGTCAAGATCGCAGAAGGAGCTGCAGCTGCACTCGTGAGCGAAATCGACGGCCTCTACGTTGAACAACAGGCAATCTTGAATGCGGCAGACAGTGCTCTGTCGGACGCGATCTCTGACCTAAGACAAGAGATCAAAGCAAAGCGGATCGAAGACGATCGTATCAAGAGACAACAGGCCCAGGCGGCAGCAAGCGTGCCAGGTCCGGCTGGTGGAGCTGATCCTGCCCAAACACCTGGATTCATCTGTCCCGTTCAGGGCGGGGCATCGTTCTCTGACACCTGGGGAGCTCCGCGCTCCGGCGGGAGAAGGCACAAAGGCGTTGACATGTTCAACGCGCGCAACACCCCACTCCTCGCAGTAGCCGACGGAACGGTGAAGTTCTCCTCGAATTCTCTTGGGGGCCTGTCAACCCACATAAGAACGGCAGACGGCGTGGTCTACTACTACACACACCTCGAACGGCATCCAACCAACATCACCTCTGGCCAGCAGGTGAAGAAGGGCGATGTCGTGGGGTTCCTTGGGAATTCGGGGAACGCCCGGTACACGTCGCCTCACGTGCACTTCGAGATCAGGCCAGACGGAAAAGCGGTAAACCCGTACCCGACGGTGCGCTCAGCTTGCTAACTTGTGCGTGCGCAACGGAGTACACATGGAACAGCACCGCAGAAGAATCGATCAGGTAATGGATCCTTCCTTTATCGCGGGACTTGAGGAACTCGACCTTGATGAGATCAGAGGGCGCAGGAATACGCTTGACGAACTCGACACAGAATTCTCCTACTACCGCAGGATTCTCCACGGTCGAATGGATCTCCTCGACTTTGAAATGCGGCGCAGAGACGGAAGCGAGACGCGCTCCCTGATCGAGGCACTCCCCGAGATTCTGGGTGACGGAGTGAGCGGCAAGACTTCCAACCCCCTCGACCGTGAACTCTCAGTCAAGACACCGGAGTTTGCTGGACTCGGGCGTAGAAATGTCGACAAGGCCCTTGCGGACGACTTCCTGTCACGACTGCCATTTCTCGAAGACCGCGAACTTGTCGAGATCAGAAAGAGCCTTGCCGAAGCTGAGCATGAAGTTTCGGATCAGCGTCGAGCGGTATACAACGCCTACGACGTCATCACATCTGACCTAACCCGTCGTTATCGAGACGGTGCTGCGGACGCAGACGAACTGTTGTCAGCGAAGTAGCCGTGCGGTTCGCCAGGGTCCGGTCAGGACTCGAAGAATCCTCCGATGAGGTAACGGCGATAGCGCTCAACGCGTCAGGCAAGATTCTCTTCACATCAGGCGACCCAGATCGACCTTTGTACTATCGGTCCGCCATTAAGCCCTTCCAGGCTCTTGCGGCCGCGCGCGCAGGGCTGCAACTCCCAACGGAACACCTCGCAATAACATGTGCGAGCCACACCGGATACCCGGTGCATATCGGCTTGGTTCGCCAGATCCTGAACGACGCCGGTCTGTCAGCGAACGATCTGAAGTGCGCTCGTGACCGACCAGATTCCTTGTCCGCAGACCGTGCACTCATCGAGAGGGGGAACTCTCACGAACAGAGAATCCTTCACAACTGCTCAGGAAAACACGCCGGCTGGCTCGCCGCGTGTGCATGGATCGGTTGGGAAACGGAGACGTACCTCGACAACAGCCACCCGATTCAAGTCAGCATCCGCGAGATCGTGAACGAGTTCACCGGTATCGATCCACAACCCGTTGGCGTGGACGGCTGCGGCGCCCCTGCCGCCAGAGGCACAATCCGCGGGCTGGCCAGAGCTTTCACACGGCTCGATATCGACGAGGAATTGAGGCCAATCGCACGTGCAGTGAGCCGCTTCGGGTCGTTGACAAGCGACAACATCACCGGCGTTGGCCGATTTGCTGCAGTGTGGGGTGGCCGACAAAAGGGAGGGGCGGAAGGTTCGTTCGTTGCGGTTCGGCACGGCGTCGCAATCGCCACGAAGTCGAACTCCGGCGATTCCAACGCCGCCGTTGCAGGCGCTCTGCACGTGGCAGACACCCTCGGCATGCTTACCGATGGCATGCGCAATGCACTTGCGCCACAGTTCAATCCCCCGGTCCTCGGCGGAGGGGTCACCGTCGGCCGCCTCGAGCTCGTCGCATCATGACTGAGCCACTCCCGGTTCGCGATTGGACAGCCTTCCCTTCTGTAGGAACCGCGACTGCTCCACAGGTTGGTCCGTTCCCGTTCAGGTCGTTCCTTGAGGCCGCGTGGTCAGCACGAGCGGATGTCAACACCGACCTCGTCATTGGAGCAGACGGCACCGGAGCCGTCGCGTTCGCAGTGTCGCAGGACCATATCGAATTCGCCGGAGACCAGAACATCACCGACTATCACTCTCCCATCGGCCCAGAACCAGTTTCGCTCATCGCCAGCACACTCAGCGATGTGAGAGGGAAAACGTTTCGGTTCGACTCATTGCCAGCGGAAGCAGTTGAACCGATGGTCACGGCGCTCCAAACACTCGATGCCACATTCACGACCGCTGAACACGAGGTTGCCGCGGTCCTCGCTCTCCCAGACTCGTTCGAACAATGGCTCATGAGCATTGGGAAGAAGGAACGCCACGAAGTCAGGCGAAAACGAAGACGTTTCGACACTGAGTTCGGCGAGACCCGCATCGTCACGGGCGGCACCGACTCGCTTGAGGAATTCTGCGAGATGCACCGCCGGTCTGGCGGCGACAAGGGTTCATTCATGACCCCCGAAATGGAGCAGTTCTTCAACAATCTTGTCACAACGGCGAACGCTGTGATCCACAACCTTTCCAGCAATGGGCAAACCCTTGCCACTGCCTTTGGATTCGAAACACCTGACGGCTACTACTTCTACAACTCGGCATTTGAGCCAAGCGCGGCAGGGGCTTCGCCCGGCGTGGTGCTGTTCTCGTCAATGATCGAAGCGCAGATCGAACGCGGGGCGAAGGTCTTCGATTTCCTGAAGGGCAACGAGCGCTACAAGCTAAGACACGGGGCAGAGGCCAGAATTCTGTATGCGGTGGAAGGCCGCCTGCCATGATCACCAACGTTGCCTACATCGCGATGCACTCATCTCCACTGCTCCAGCCAGGAACCGGGGACGCAGGAGGGATGAACGTATATCTCGACCTGCTGTCTCGAACGATGAATGCCAGAGGCGTCAATGTCACGACCTTTACACGCCGCACCACACCGGACCAACCGACGGTCGCCGCCGTTTCAGACTCGTACAAGATGGTTCACATCGATGCGGGCCCACCGGGGCCGATGTCTCTCGGACAGATGAAGCAGCATGCATTGGAATTTGCAAACGGAGTCATGCAATGGATCGACAACAGCAAAGAAACATACGACTTAGTCCACAGCCACTACTGGCTCTCAGGTCGGACCGGTGTCCGGATCAAGGACAAATACTCGATCCCACTTGCAAACTCCTTTCACACGCTTGGCAGGGTTAAGGACCTCGCCAGGAGCGAAGGGGAACAGCCCTCCAGCGAGGAGCGTATCCTTACAGAGGAAGAGGTCATATCCCGTTCCGACTGCGTAATCGCCTCAACCCCCTACGAATTCGAGGATCTACTCGAACACTACGCCGCGAGTCCGGAACGTCTGTGCGTATCGCCTCCGGGCGTTGACCACTCCATGTTCAGGCCAGGTGATCGTTGGCTTGCCCGCGAGCGCCTCGGGATGGGTGGAGAGCCAATTGTCATGTACGCCGGGCGCATCCAAGCTCACAAGGGAACGAGCACTGCCGTCGAAGCGTACGCACAGCTTCGAGCGTCGCTCGATCCGGGGCTCGGGGTGCCGGTCCTCCAGATCATTGGAGGCGCGAGCGGGGAAGACGGCGAGGCAGAACTTAAGAAATGTAGGGAGATTGCCAGCGAGCACGGTGTGTCCGATGGCGTCCAATTCATCGACCCCGTCCCACATGCAATCCTCGCCGACTACTACCGCTCGGCCGACGTCGTGATCGTTCCATCGCTGTCCGAATCGTTCGGGCTTGTTGCCGCAGAGGCTCAAGCGTGTGGAACTCCTGTGGTCGCTTCCAAGACCGGAGGGCTTGCCTACGTCGTTGCATCGTCAGACAGTGGCCTCCTCGTCGATCCCAACGATCCCGCCGCTTTCGCCACTGCCATCAAGGCGATTGTGGAACACGAGGGCTTCGCCAAACGACTCTCCGAAGGGGCGGTTGCTTTCTCCCAACGATTCTCATGGGACTCAACAGCGAACCGCCTGCTCGAGCTATACGAAGGAATCAGCGAGGCGTACCGCTGAGAAGGCGGGCTTTCAGCTCTCAGCTCTCAGAACGGAGCAGTTTTCCGTAAGCGGGCTTTCAGCTCTCAGCGCGGAGCAGTCTTCCGTCTACCGTCCACCGTCTACCGATGGGAAAGGCGGGCTCTCAGCTCTCAGAACGGAGCAGTTTTCCGTAAGCGGGCTTTCAGCTCTCAGCTCTCAGCTCTCAGAACGGCGCAGTCTCCTGTCCTGTGTCCTCCGGTAGGCGGTAGACGCCTTCGAAATCCGTGATCCTGTGGTCGGTTCCTCGGTTATCGGGATTCGGACCATCGGCGCTACCGCTCTGTCCTCTGTCCTCTGTCCTCTGTCCTCTGTCCTCTGTCCTCTGTCCTC
>JAQCAA010000071.1 GCA_027728645.1 Actinomycetota bacterium
TTCTTCGATCCTTCGATCGGCTTTTGGTCGTACGACCTACAGAGTTGGACCGGAATGTGGGGATACGCCACAGGGCAAAGCAACGCTCACGTGATCACTTCAATCAATGGTGGACGAGGCTGCGGCGAATAGGCCGCAGGTGAGAGGGGAATCGTTGTGCAAAGGTTTGCCGTAATTGTCGTTCTGGCGGTTGTCGCTGTGTCGTGCAGCTCTGGCGATTCAGACGGCGGAGCGACAACGACGACGGTCGCCGGGGCCAGTGGGTCCACGTCCTCGACGTCACCCCCAAGTGACTCAACGTCCACGACCGGTGTCCCCGATACGACCCCTCCGGCTGGCGGAGGTGGAATCGACGATTGCATCGTCGGATCATGGGATCTCGATTCACAACCGTTCTTCGACACGATCAGCGAATCTCTCGGTGGCGCTGAGGCTGCAGGAGAATTTCGACACGTCGGGGGCGTGTACCGCATCACGGCATCTGCCGATGGCACGTTTGTTGACCAGCGTATCGACTGGACGTTTGCCGTTGTGACCGACGAAGGGGGTCTTGAGCTGTCGATCAACCACACCCAGACAGGCACCTACACCGTCGAGGACGGGATCATCACGACATCGATTCCTGCCGGAGGTGGCGCCCCAGAGGTCACCATGAGCATCGATGGCGTTCCCTCCAACATCCCTGGCGGCGCCATCCCGATCGATCCGCCCGATGCTTCGTTCGATTCGGCGGTGGCAACCTGCGACGACGATACGTTGGTCATCTCCTACGACGGCTTCACCTCTACCTGGAACCGCTCGGCCTAAACCTCACACCGCGTACCCAGGGTTGGCGGACCATGTTTATAGGGGGCTGGAGCCCACAGAAGGCGATCTGTCGCCTCATTGGAATCGACGAACAATCAGTTCCGCCATTGCAGCGATATCCGGTGCTCGGAGCGTTGGATCGGAGAATGCGGTGCTGAATCGCTGACCTGGCCTCTCGACGAAGGCCCCTGGGCATCCAGCGTTCATCGCACCCGCAATGTCCCAATCGTGGGCAGCGACCATAACCATGTCTACGGTCTGAACTCCGAGCTCAGAGGCAGCTGCGAGATATACCGACCGATGAGGCTTGAATCGCTGAACCATGTCTACGGACATCACTCGATCGAACATTTCATCAATTCCCGCATTTGCAAGCTGCGTTCGTGCGGTTGCCAAAGGCGAATTCGTGAGTGCCGCGACCGTGAACCCGCGGTCACGCAGGATCTCGAGTCCTTGTTCGACATCAGGGTGAGGGGGAAGCGTTGTGAGGATTCGCTTCATTCGTGCCAAGTCTGCGTCAGAAACGGGATGGTCTTCACTGGCCGCCGTTGTGGCGAGTGCCGCAGCTGCGAGGTCTGTAAATGGAACATAGACGTCGGTGACCGACGAAACGAAGGACAGACGGAGCAGCTCTGCGAACCATGTAGAAGCACTCGTTCTGCCCTCAAACCGATCACGGAACCATGTTTTGAATGGCGAAAGGCTGAGGAGCGTTTCGTTGACATCAAACACGACGACCGGATTCATCCAGTCAAGCTACACGCGCTCGAAGAAGTCGAAACCGAACACCGTCATCTGGCGCGTCCATTGGTGGTGGCCCAACCTTGCTTGAACGTTGGGTTCAATTGAGTTTCGCAGCCGTTGGGAGAACACATGAAGCGTTTTATCGTGATAGTCGTACTCGCTGTCGCTGCGATGGCCTTCTCATCCCCGAGTGACGTCATTGCTGAGAACACCGACGGCGTCAACGATGTCGACATCAACACAGATACGGGCGAAATCAAGATCGAAACTGATGACGGGAGCATTTCGGTTGACCAGGGTGGGGCCACGATACGAGCCGAAAACTGGTCGTCGGACGACGATCGAGGAATCAACATGACTGACTGCTTCGGCCCCGATGGAGCCGACGCTCTCTGCGTGATCCTTCTCGATTTCTGAGCGCGACTACATCACACGTATTCCGCGTGCGGTTAGAGATTCTTGCGCCTTACAATACGAATACGCGGCTTGCGAAAGCCGTGATTTGTTGTGAAATGACGACGTTGTCGATATTGGCGACAGTCGAGCACCCGCACTCCGGCAAGGGGTTCTCGCTCGGCCCTCGCTGGAGTAGATGTCAATCACACGGGCACCCTACCCAGGGTCCTGCGTGTTTGGCGCCGACGATGTCCCGACCAAGTACACAGGCAGGAACAAGCATGAAAGTCAGAGCCTCTGCGAAGAAGATGTGCGACAACTGTCGCATCATCCGCAGGCACGGCCGTGTTTGGGTCATTTGCCAGAACCCACGCCACAAGCAGCGTCAGGGGTAACGATACATGGCACGAATTGGCGGAGTTGATCTCCCACGAGACAAGAGAATCGAGATCGGACTTACCTATGTCTTCGGCATTGGGGGTCCGAGCTCACGAACTATTCTTGATGCGCTGGAACTTGACAAGGACACCAAGGTCAGGGACCTTTCCGATTCAGAGGTCCTCAAGATCAGGCAGTTCATCGACTCGAACTACAAGATTGAGGGAGACCTTCGCCGCGATGTCGCCCAAAACATCAAGCGGAAGATCGAAATCGGTTGCTATCAAGGCCTCCGTCACCGACGCGGGCTTCCTGTTCGTGGACAACGCACCCACACCAATGCGCGTACCCGCAAGGGCAAGCGCGTTGCAATCGCAGGAAAGAAGAAGGTCACCAAGTAATGACCACCGAATCACCAGAGCAGATTGCACTCGAACAGGTTGCCGCAGAATCCGCACCGTTAGCGCGTCGTCGTAAGGGCAAGCGAACCATTTCGCATGGTCAGATTCATATCAAGGCCACGTTCAACAATACGATTCTCACGATTACTGACCAGGACGGCAAGGTTGCCGCATGGACATCAGGCGGGTCCGTCGGTTTCAAGGGGTCCAGAAAGTCGACCCCATATGCAGCTCAGATAGCCGCCGAGCAGGCAGCACGAAAAGCAGGCGAAATGGGTATCCGCAAACTCGACGTGATCGTCCGCGGCTCAGGCTCGGGTCGTGAGACCGCCATTCGCACACTTCAGAACATGGGTATCGAAATCACTGGCATCCGGGACGTCACGCCCGTTCCACACAATGGTTGCCGCCCGAAGAAGCGGAAGGGTCGCTAGCCATGGCTCGCTACACAGGACCGAGGACGAAGGTAAGTCGTAGAGCTCGCCAGTTGCTCGATGAGAACAAGGCAAAGTATTACGACCGTCGGCCATACCCACCAGGGCAGCACGGTCGCGGCCGAATTCGTGAGTCTCAGTACCAGATTCAGCTCCGCGAGAAGCAGAAGCTCAAGTTCATGTACGGCGTGCTCGAAAAGCAGTTCCGCAAGTACTACAAGATCGCTGCGAAGAAGAGCGGTATCACAGGTACCAGTCTCCTCATCATCTTGGAGTCACGACTCGACAATGTCGTATACCGCGCAGGTTTTGCGAGCACAAGGCCTCAGGCCCGTCAGCTTGTGAATCACGGTCACTTCCTCGTCAACGACCGAAAGGTCGATATCCCCTCATACGAGGTGCGAGCCGGCGATGTGGTGACTATCAGGGAACGCAGCCAGCAGATTCTCCCGATCCAGCACGCCATCGACACCGTTGGCAGGTCCGTCCCAGAGTGGGTCGTTGCTGATACAAAGGAGCGTTCGATCACGATCGATTCGCTTCCGAGCCGGGAACAGATCGACACCGAGATCAAAGAACAACTCATCGTTGAGCTCTACTCCAAGTAGAGCAAGGCGACGTACACCCAACGAACACAGGAGCGAACGTGCTCATCACCCAACGCCCCACAATCGAAGAACAGCCAATATCGGACGAACGCTCCAAGTTCGTTGTCAGTCCGCTTGAGCCAGGCTTCGGATATACCTTAGGAAACACCATGCGCCGCACGTTGCTGGCGCGTATTCCAGGTGCAGCAATCACTTCGGTGCGCATCGACGGTGTTCAACACGAGTTCTCAACTATTGAAGGAGTCGTCGAAGACGTCGTTGACCTGATATTGAATCTCAAGCAGGTCGTACTTCGCATCGAGGACTTCGAGCCACAGACGCTCTACCTGTCGTTCAAGGGCAAGGGAGAGGTCACGGCTGGAGATATCAAGGCTCCAGCTGGTGTTGAAGTAATCAACAAGGATCTGCATCTTGCAGAGATGTCTGCGAGTGGCAAGCTTGAGATCGAGATGACAGCCGAACGCGGGGTCGGATACCGGTCAGCCGATCGCAACAGCAAGAGCGACGTTATCGGAGTCATTCCGATCGATTCGATCTTTTCGCCGGTTCGCAAGGTTGCCTACCGGGTCGAGAACACCCAGGTCGGCATGCGCACTGACTTCGACAAGTTGATTCTTGACATCGATACAGACATGTCGATCACTCCGTCCGAGGCAATCTCGTCGGCGGGTGGCACCCTGAAGAACCTCTTCGGGTTGTTCGCCGAGATGGATGAATACGATGCGTTGATACCAGCTGAGCTCGCACCAGCTGAGACATCCGGCCAGGAGCACCTTGACCTTCCGATTGAAGCGCTCGACCTGTCAGAGCGTCCTCGCAACTGCTTGCGACGCGCTCAGGTTAAGACCGTCGGTGAACTGATTGAGAAGACCGAAGAGGACCTTCTGAACATCACGAACTTTGGCCAGAAGAGCCTCGAGGAAGTTGTCGCGAAGCTCGACGAACTCGGGTTTGGACTCAAGAACTACTCTGACGTTGATTCGAGCGTTGTGTAATGCCACGTCCGAAGAAGGGCAAGCGACTCGGTGGGAGTCCATCTCACCAACGAAAGATTCTCGCAAACCTGACGATTTCGCTCATCGAGCACGAGGCGGTCACAACCACCCACGCAAAGGCGAAGGTGCTGCGGCCCTATGCCGAGAAGGTGATTACGAAGGCACGCCGAGGCGACCTTCACGCCAGGCGAACCGTGCTCAAGAAGATTGAGAACAATGATGCTGTCACGAAGCTGTTCGACGACATTGCTCCTCGGTACACTGAGCGCCCAGGGGGCTATCTTCGGATCACCAAGCTCGGCGTCCGCAAGGGCGATGGAGCTGAAATGGCGAAGGTTGAACTCGTCTAGCAAATGACAGATGACAGAGGACAGATGACAGAGGGTCGGCTCATGGAGGGTCGACCCTCTCTCGTTTTGCTTGCTTCGTGAGTCTTTCGCTCGACATAGCGGCGTGCGTTGAGGGGTATCAGCCTTTTGGGGATGAGGCTTCGTACGTGATAGCGATCGATGCTCTTGCGAGCGGCAGGGACATGGCCGTGCGGTCCGAGTTCGATCCAGGGCATTTCACGGCGTCGGGGTTTGTTGCTTCGCCTGACCGACTTTCGCTGCTGTTGATTGAGCACGCCAAGCTCGGCCGATGGCTCCAGCCCGGTGGGCACATGGAACTCGGCGACCCGTCTGTTGAGGAAGCAGCTCGGCGTGAGATCGCGGAGGAAACTGGGATCGCGAGTCTGTCGAGGGTGGGGACGACATTGGTGAGAATCGACGCCCACGAGATCCCCCCACATGGCGGCGAGCCAGGGCACATTCACATCGACCTTGGCATCGGGTTCATATCGCACACGGCTGAGATCGGGCCGATCGACGAGGTGCTCGATGCGCGGTGGGTTCCGTTCGACGAGCTTGCCTGGTTCGGTCTTGATCCTGCCGGCATAGGTGGGGCAGAGGGCCTCCTACGGCTCATCGACGGCGAGTAGCCGCACTGGGAGCGGTCGAGGCTGGGCGATTCGTGTCCGTTCGTCAGTAATCTTCTTGGTACTTCAGCTAGGGGGTAACACTCTTGGGCGTCGTGTTCCACCGCCTTATTCAGACAATCAAACTTGAGCGAGACGCGTTCGTCTGGATGGACTTCAACGACAGAGCAACCGGAGACGCTGCAATTCTCGTTGCGATCAGCCAAACACTGCTCGTCCTGGGAACCGGCACCAGCCTTCGCAATCTGATCCGCCCAGACACGCTTATTTCAGTCCTGGTTTCAGGTCTGTTCTTCTGGCTTCTATACACGGCTGCCACCTACGTGATCGTGCGGTATCTGCTCGAAGGCCGCGGCACGTTCGCGGTGTACCTGCGCATAACCGGTTTTGCGTTTCCTGCCCTCTTGCTCCTCATCTTTTCGAATTTTCTGTTCGGTGGTTCCGAATTCTTCCCACTCGTTCTCATCGGAGGTGGCGCATGGTTCGTCCTGATCGTGACTAGGGGCATCACCTACGCTGCCGACCTCGCAACTCCGAAGGCACTTATCGGTGCTGTTGGTGGCTATGTCGCCGTCACCATCTTGCAGGAGATCCTTGGCAGCCTGCGAATCTTCTAGATGCCGACGTATCGCCTCGACATTTCATACGACGGTTCTACGTTCTTCGGCTACGGGATACAAGACAACGTCCGGACCGTGCAGGGTGAGCTCGAAAAAGCGCTGAATCCCCACACGGGAGGAGCCAACACCGTTGTGGCAGGTAGGACCGACAAGGGTGTCCACGCGTCGGCCCAGGTCGTCTCGTTTGAATCTGGAGAGCTTGACCTAGCCCGTGTCAAGCGTTCGGTCAACAAGCAGTTGTGGCCGGATATCGCAGTGAAGAGCCTCATTGAAGTTGATGCTGGCTTTCATGCGAGGTTTTCCGCAACCGGCAGGGCGTATCTCTACCGCATCCTCAATTCACCAGTGCACGATCCGTTGCGCGCCGCCCGCGTCTGGCATATAGCCAATGAACTCGATGTCGGTCTCATGAACGACGCGATGAGTCACCTTGTTGGCGAGCACGACTTTGCGGCGCTGTGTCGCCGCTACAAAGATCGCTCAACGGTCCGCACCCTCGAGTGGGCGCGATGGAACCGCTCAGACGACGAGATCTCGCTCTCAATAGGTGCCGAGGCATTCTGCCATCAGATGGTTCGATCCACGGTCGCCCTTGCAGTCACGATTGGAAGCAACGATATCGATCCAGATGCGGTCCCTGACATACTCGCTTCCCGTGACAGAAGCCTCACAAATGGGGTGGCGCCAGCTCATGCCTTGACACTGGTCGCCGTGGCGTACGGGGCGCCGCTGCCGAGGCCAACATGGATGCAGGGAGTCGATTGACCGAGAGCCGTTGACGCAGCGACCGGCCCCACCCAGTCACCGTCCTGAGGAGTGACCGGCGCTCGAGTTTCGCTGCCGATTGCTCGTGAGGTTCGATACCATGTGGCTTCGCCTCCACGTGGGGCATTTCTTGTCGTCTTTCCAAGGGATTAGTTACCCGTGAAGCCAAAGCTCCAAAGAACGTACTCGCCAAAAGCAGGCGAAATTACACGTTCGTGGTATGTCATCGATGCAGAAAATGTGCCGCTTGGCCGGCTTGCCTCTGAGGTAGCGCAGATCCTTCGTGGTAAGAACAAACCAACCTTTGTCCCGCACCTCGACGGTGGTGACCACGTTGTGGTTCTCAACGCTGCCGCGGTGCATGTTTCTGGCAACAAGGAAGTTGAGAAGCTGTATTTCAGGCACTCTGGATATCCGGGTGGGCTCCGCGCAGAAACGTTCTCTCAGGTTCGGAAAGACCACCCTGAGCGTTTGGTAGAGGCAGCCGTAAGGGGAATGCTCCCCAAGAACCGTCTTGGTCGCCAGATGTTCACGAAACTCAAGGTATACGCGGGTCCAGATCATCCACACGCCGCGCAACAGCCCCAAACAATCACCCTCACGTACAGAAAGGTCGACGCCTGATGGCCAATCCAAAGCCTCTCGTCCAAGCCACCGGTCGCCGTAAGTCCTCTGTCGCAAGGGTTCGTCTTTACGAAGGCACTGGCGTGTATGTACTCAACGGTCGCACCCTTGACAACTACTTCCAGGATCCCGAACTCCGACGCAGAGCACATGAGGCTTTCAAGATCACTGAGCTCGAAGGGCGTTATGACGTCCACGCAAGCCTGCACGGTGGCGGCACGACTGGGCAGAGCGATGCGCTTCGCCTTGGTATTGCACGAGGGCTCATTGCGATCGATCCCGAGCTCCGGCCAGCGCTGAAGAAGGACGGACTACTCACGAGGGACGACAGACGTGTCGAACCTAAGAAGTATGGTCTTCGTAAGGCTCGTCGGGCACCTCAGTTCACCAAGCGGTAGATTGCCTTCGGGTTATCTGCCCGTAGGGATCAATCTGCATGGAATCTGCAACTCACCGTCTGTTCGGCACCGATGGAGTGCGAGGCGTGGCCAATTCTGAGCTCACTGCTGAGCTCGCATTGAATCTTGCCCGCGCAGCTGGCGTTGGCATCGAAGGTCATGTTGTTATCGGCAGAGACACCCGCCGGTCAGGAACGATGCTGGTGTCGGCGGTCGCTGCCGGGTTCAACGCTGTTGGCGTGGATACTGTCGACCTTGGCATCATCCCGGTTGGGGGAGTCTCTCGGCTCACCAGGGACACCGGTGCTGCGCTCGGCGTGATGGTCTCTGCGTCTCACAATCCCGCAGAGGACAACGGCATCAAGTTCTTTGGAAAAGACGGAGCCAAGATCTCCGATAGCGCTGAAGCTGCAATTGAAGCGCGGTACCACTCCGGCGAAATCTATTCCCGTCCCATCGGGAGCGCCGTCGGTATGCAGACGTATATGAAGGACGCGGTGACTCGCTATGTCGACAAGATTGCACAGACCGTCGAGTACTCGATGCGTGGCCTCGAGTTCGTTGTCGACTGTGCCAATGGCGCAGCCTTTAGCGCAGCGCCCGCACTGTTCGATAAGGTCGGCGCCACCGTGGAGATCATGGCAGACAGCCCGGATGGTATGAACATCAATGACGGTGTCGGAGCGACCCACCCAGAGGCAGTGGCCGCAAGGACGCTTGGCAGGGTGGGTCTTGCTTTCGATGGCGACGCGGACAGACTGATTGCCGTGGACGAGGCAGGCAATGTCTGTGATGGTGACGTCATCATGGCGATTTTCGCAAAGTGGCAACTCGACCGTGGAAAGCTCAACAAGAACACCGTCGTTGCAACCGTCATGTCGAACCTCGGGTTTCACCAGGCCATGAATCGCCTCGACATCGATGTAATGGTCACGCCGGTTGGCGACCGCAACGTCGTAGAACAGATGCGCTCATCGAAGGCTGTCGTAGGAGGGGAGCAGTCGGGGCACATTCTCCTCGAGGATCGTTCCACAGGTGACGGGCTTCGGACGGCCCTCAGACTGATGGAAGTCATGGCGTCGAGCGGGATGCCGCTCACGGAACTCAGGAAGATTATGATCCAACTTCCACAGGTCCTCCTGAATGTACGGGTTGGCTCGAAGGACGGTTGGGACACCAACTCAGACATCGCAGATGCAATTCGGACTGCTGAACGATCTCTTGGCCCTCGAGGCAGGGTTCTGGTGCGTCCCTCGGGTACGGAGCAGCTGATTCGAGTTATGGTCGAAGCTCCGACACAGGGCGAGGCAACAACTGTCGCCGAGTTGATTGCAGATGCGGTCATGGCGAATCAGGGCTGACGCCCACAGGTACACAGCGCAATTCGTGTCGCACCCTATGCTCTGCTCACAATCGAATCTGACGCAGAGATGCAACCCAACCAGCGCCTGCCCTCGGCTACCGAGGCAACGAGGAAGAGGGAGTATCGAAACGTTCGGCGGATGCCCTCTCGGCCGTTCACGGTCGTGACGGTCTGGACCAAATCTGGAGATTGATCTCCAGGACAGAATCCAGATCGATGTGATTGGGTCTCATGACATGAGTCCCACAACGCCGCGTCTCTCGTCCCGAAACGAAGGAGACTTGCGCGTGTGCGGAATCATGGGATATGTGGGAACACAAGAAGCGGGTGCAATCTTGGTTGACGGGCTTAGACGGCTCGAATACCGCGGATACGACTCGGCTGGGATTGCCGTGACCAACGGCTCAATTCATGTTCGTAAGGCCCAAGGGAAGATCGCGAACCTAGAGAAGCTCTTGGAATCGGAGCCGGTGTTCGGATCGATAGGGATAGGACACACCAGATGGGCGACGCACGGCGCACCAACCGATGCAAACGCGCACCCACACACCGACCCGAGCGGGCAGTTTGTGGTTGTGCATAACGGCATCATCGAAAACTTTCAGACGCTCAAAAACCAACTCTTGGCAGACGGCGCCGAATTCTCGTCAGACACGGACTCGGAAATCCTTGCGCATCTCGTTGCTCGTGAGTACACCGGCGACCTTGTCGAGGCGGTCCGTCGGACCGTCGCACTGTCGAAAGGTGCATATGCAATGGTGGCAATGAGCCTGCGCGAGCCTCGCAAGATCGTCGCTGTGCGAAAGATCAGCCCACTTGTGGTGGGGCTTGGCGTTGGTGAGACCTTTCTCGCCTCGGACATTCCTGCAGTGCTGCACCACACGAGAGACTTCCTGATCGTTGAGGATGACGAGCTGGTCATCGTGACCGAGCATGGCGCAACCATCGAGACCATTGCAGGCGAGCCGGTCAATAGGGAAGTTGTACACATCGAGTGGGATGCCGAGCGAGCTGAAAAAGGTGGCTATGACCACTTCATGCTCAAGGAAATCCATGAGCAGCCTGAGACCGCCGCCCTTTGGGTCGCTCGCCATCTCCCCGATTCATCCGCGCGGGTGGCCTTGCCGCTC
>JAQCAA010000072.1 GCA_027728645.1 Actinomycetota bacterium
GGAGGGGGGTTGTGCGGCGAAGCCCCGCCGCAATCCCTATTGAAGGTGCGGCACCGGAGCCGGCGCCGAACACCTCACGCAACGCTGCAAGGTATTCGTCCGTAGTTGTCTCATCGATCGATACAGCAACAGTGTGCTGGTCAACGGCGCGGAGATTCATCTTTCGATGCACAGCTTTCGCGAGCGTCTCTTCTGCCTCATCCACCGAGACCGTGAGGGTGTCGAACCATTCGTCGTTGACGATGGTCAGCCCCGCAGCTTCAAGATCGGCTTTGAGCTCAGACGTCTTGCTGTGAACACGTTCGGCGATAGCGCGCAGGCCCTCAGGTCCGTGATACACCGCGTACATCCCAGCAATGACGGCGAGGAGAACCTGTGCCGTGCAGATGTTGGAAGTTGCACGATCCCTCCTGATGTGCTGTTCACGAGTTTGGAGCGTGAGCCGGTAGGCGTTTCGCCCCGAAGCGTCCTTCGACAAGCCGGCAAGTCGACCTGGCAACGAGCGCTGATATTCGTGCTTTGTCGCTATGAAGCCGGCGTGTGGTCCGCCGAACATCATCGGGACACCAAATCTCTGGGAGGACCCAATCACCACATCAGCGCCAAGTTCGCCAGCGGGAACGATCAGAGTCGAGGCCAGGAGGTCGGTCGCTACGGCGACCAGCGCTCCAGCTGAGTGGCAATGTTCGATCACTGGGCCAATGTTTGGTAGAGCGCCAGATGACCCTGGGTACGACAGGAGGGCTCCGAAGACCTCCTCTGGGACGAGGTCAGTCAGCGGGTCGCCAATGACCAGCTCATATCCAAGTGGTTCAGCTCGAGTGGCGACCACCTCAATCGTTTGAGGATGCAGGTCGGTGTCAACGAAAAACGCATTGTTCTTCGATCGTCCTACTCGCCTGAGCAGCGTCATGGCTTCGGCGGCAGCGGTCGCCTCGTCGAGCAGTGAAGCGTTTGAGATCTCCATGCCTGTCAGGTCGCACACGACCGTCTGGAAGTTGATCAGCGCCTCAAGCCTTCCCTGTGAGATTTCTGGCTGGTACGGCGTGTACGCGGTGTACCACCCTGGGTTCTCAAGGATGTTGCGCTTTATCACGCCTGGCGTCACAGTCCCGTAGTACCCGGTTCCGATGAAGGAGCGATAGATGTCGTTCTTCTTCGAAATTCGCCGCAGCCGCTCAATGGCTTCACTTTCGCTGTATGGGCCCTCGACATCTGGCAAGTCGCCAGTTCTGATCGAGGAGGGAATTGCCGCGTCTATAAGTTCGTCGATCGATTGGAGACCAATGGACTCGAGCATGGTTGCCACATCTGAGTTGTCGGGACCTATGTGTCGCCGTGCGAACGTTGCTGGTGTGGTGTCTGACATTTGTTGGCTCCTCACGACGCGCGTCTATGCAGAGCCCCGTCTGTCCATGAACCTGAGAGATTCACCGCGTTTGCGGCTTTCCCCTTCGGTGAGGGCGAGCCCTACTTTCCAGAGTGGCCTCGTTCTTGCGGTCCGTATGCCTGAGAGATTCCCGGGGCGGTTGCTCCTTCGGCGCCGGCGACCGGCTCTCCCGCAAGACGTCATCAGCCATCGAAGCGTACCAGCATGCAGAGCAGGACGGCCGGTCAGTCGGCAGTGGCAAGATCCGCTGGTCTGCCGTACTTGCGTTTGAACAGAAAATACGCCACGGCTCCCGCGGGGATCGGAAGCCAGAATTGGAACAGGCGATAGGCCAGCGTCGCGAGCGTCGCATCAGGACCCGGGATGCCAGCCGCGACCAACATGCCGACGAGCCCGACCTCAACAAATCCTATTCCCCCTGGGGTGATCGGGATCATGCCAAGGACCGCAGCACCGGCAAATGCAACCAGAACGAGGCTCGGCCGAGGCTCAGCTCCGATCGCATACAACGCAGTCACGAGCACCAGGTAGTCCAGGAACCAGTTCAAAACGGCTGCGGCAAGAGCACGAAACCAGCGCTTGCCCAGTGCATCCACAACATCATTTCGACGATGTAGCCAATCCTCAGCAGTGGACGTCCATGGGCGGTCGAGCCTCCTTGCGAGCCAGCCGACGATTCGCTCGATAAGCCCTCCAACCATCAGAAGCACTCTGTCGTACTTCACAAGAAGGAATACACCGGAGAACAACAATGTGAAGAGCACGGCGCCGGCAACGGCGACCGGGAGGAGGCCCTGTGGTATCGGGGCCGAGATTGCTGCGATCAACAGAGCAACTACAGGTAGCGAGAACAGCACGAGGTTGGAGATGAACGCAACGGCAGCCAATGCTGCAGCGACCTGTGGGCGAGGGTTTCCGGAAACGGAGAGCATCTGAAACAAGGTGGCTCCCGCGGCGACCGCTCCGCCTGGGATGACCTTGGACAACGCATTCGCAACGAGTTGAGACGACGCAACGACAAACCGGCTGACTCCAAGCAATGCGATTCGATTCAGCTCCCACGCCGAAACAAACGCACCAGACATGAAGGCAGCCATGATTGCGTACCACCACCACTCCACTGAGGCGAGCTTTTTCGAGTCATCAAAGAAATCGACGACCGTGGGAAGGAAGAAGTACAGCACCCCGACCGATAGCGCCAGAAAGAGCAAACGCGGGAGAATTCTTCGCCACAGCGGTCGCTGTTGAGGCACCTCTGCCCTCAAGTTGTTTCCAGAATCGCCCATAGTCGGACCTAAGTTAGCCAATGGGGGCTAGCCAATCACCGACAATCCACCGTCAACCCGACGCTCAATGCCTAGGGAGCGTCGACGGCGGGGGTCGTCAGAGGTCTCAAGTTGTCAGCCGTGTCGTTCGTCACCCTATTCACAAGCGTCGAAACCGGGTGCGAGGACATCGCAGATGATGGGTGCACTGCGGCGAGGTTTCGTACCAGCTCAAGATTGTTTTCCTCGGGGTCAAGCCACTGGGCCCAGTTCTCCATCGGGATTACGACCGGCATCCTGTCGTGGATCGGCTTGACGAGGCTGTTCGGTTCTCCAGTGAGGATGGTGCAGGTCAGCAACCGTTCTTCGGTCTCCGGATCTCGCCAGGATGCCCACAGACCCGCAACCGAAAGCGGCGCTCCGTCCGTGGCATGGATGTAGTGAGGGAGCTTCCCCTTTTGCCTTCTCTCCCACTCGTAGAAGCCATCAACAGGAATCAGACATCTCCGTTTGGCAAACGAATCCTTGAACATTGGCTTCTCTGTTGCCGTTTCAATCCTGGCGTTGATCGCCCTGCTTCCGATCTTGCGGTCTTTTGCCCAGAATGGGACGAGGCCCCAGCGAAAAGATGTCAAAACACGATCACCCTCGTGCTGGGCGACGGCGTAGACATTCATTGTCGGAGCGACATTCCACGACGGAGCAACCGTCTCAGACCGCACGAAGTCGGTCCCGAAGTGTTCCGCATAGAACTCGGGTCTCTCAACCTGAACAAATCGTCCGCACATGAGACAAGGGTACTCAGAGGATGACCCGAATCCCGATAACCGAGGAACCGAGCGGACAGGACTACGGATCACGGATCGGCACTGCGATCAAGTACTTCCGGTTCTGAAAGCTGAGAGCTGAAAGCTGCTCTGCTTTCGGTAGGCGCAAGGCGCAAGGCGCCTCTTCCAGTCGTCGTGCAATCCGATCAAGGGGCCTACCGTTAGGGCCGATGGTTGACAAGATGACCGACGCTATTTCGTTTACCTCCGTTCGTAAGACGTTCGGCAAAGTGACTGCGCTTGAAGCCGTGGATTTTGTCGCGCCTACGGGAGCAGTAACCGTGCTGCTCGGTCCCAATGGAGCCGGGAAGACGACCACCGTCCGACTCACCACCGGGGCATTGATCCCTGACGGCGGGACCATCAGAGTCCTCGGGCTCTCGCCACTCGACGACGGAGATGAGATCAGATCACGGGTTGGCGTAGTACCTCCAAAACCAGCCTTTTATGACCAACTCACCGGTTGGGAGAACCTCCAATTCGCAGCAACCATCTTCGAGAGCGACGAGGTCCACGCTCGATCCGCCGCAGAGCGTTTCGGCATCGACCACGCACTTGAGCAAGAGGTCGGTGGCTACTCGACCGGTATGCGTACTCGTCTCGCGTTGGCGAGAGCGGTGATCCACGATCCCGAGGTCTTGATGCTCGATGAGCCAACGGCTGGGCTTGACCCAGAGTCATCGCGTGCCGTCCTCGAACTCATCAAGGAGATAGCCGGTAGGGGACGCACCATCGTCATGTGCACCCACCTGCTCCATGAGGCTGAAGGTGTGGCGGACCAAGTCGTGCTGATGGACAACGGATCTGTACGAACATCCGGCAAGCCGATTGAGCTCGCAACACGGTACATGACCAACCCGATCGTGATCCTTGAGGCGGAGGACCGTGCTTCCCTCGACATCGTGAAGGATCTTGACGGTGTGCTAGGCACCAGATTCGAAGACGGGCTCCACGTGTCGATTGACGCAACGGAACGCATACCCGACATCGTCGTGGAACTCATCAACCGAGGTGTTCGCCTGACCCGGGTCGAGCCGCTGACCCCGACGCTTGAGGATCTGTATTTCGAGATGCAACGAGCGCACAGGGAGTCCGTATGAGGTGGAAGATGGTCAAGGCCGTCATAAAGGTCGACCTGTTCAAGCTCATCAAGTCTCGCGACTATTGGATTCCGCTCATCATTCTTGGCGGCATGTTTTTTGTGGTGATGCCCGTGATGCTGCTTGGAGCGATGTCATTCGTGAAGGACACAGGCGCCGTCGCCCAGATCAGCGACATCATCGGAACGCTGCCGACGGCGATCCAAGAAAACATCCAGGGGGACAATGGCGCGACGCGGGCGTCGTACGCGTTTGCGGTGTACCTGCTCGCACCGATCGCCATCATCGTGCCCCTCACCATCTCATCTGCTGTGGGTTCGACCTCAATTGTCGGCGAACGGGAACAGGGAACAGGTGAATTTCTTGCACACTCTCCGCTGACCGTCAAAGAGATCTATGTCGGAAAGCTCATTGCAAGCCTCATCCCAGGATATGCCGCAGGGATTGTCGGTTTCGGGCTCTACTCGATCGTCGTGAACGTGATCGTTGGTAGTCAACTCGGTAGATGGTTCTTCCCAACCGCTGGCTGGCTGCTTCTCGTTCTGTGGGTGGTACCGCCATTCATCGCAATCGCAATCGCACTCTCCCTCATTCTGCGCCTCTCAGCCAGGGTGCGGTCCGCAGCCTCAGCGCACCAGGCATCGAGCCTCGTGACCTTGCCTGTCATTGTGATGAGTTATGCAGTCGCATCCGGTTTGCTCTACAGCCCAGTCATATCAGCAGCTATTGCCGGGCTCGTTGCTTGGATCATCGCTGCTGTGCTGCTCGCCTCGGGAGCCAAGTCAATTCGCAGAGAACGACTCCTCGGCGTGTCCGCGGACCTCTAGGCGAGACGTTTCTCGAGGAGCATCGTTGATACGAAGACGCCCCCCTTGTGCCCTGCCTCGTCAAGAACACCGATTTCGGTGAATCCGACTTTCTTGTGAACCCGAACCGAAGCCTCGTTGGGAAGCGCGACGATTGCGTATGCACGATGAAAGCCCTCGGTCCTCAGTCTTGCCAGCATCGCTGACAACAGCTCTGTACCTCGTCCGGCATGGGTGTAGCGGGGATCGACAACAACCGTCGTTTCCACAGATACGCGATAGGCGGCCCTGTTTCTCCACGGCCCAGACCACGATGCTCCGACCACCGAACCGGCGTGTTCGATCACGAGCACCGGGTATCCGTCGGCGAACCGAGACTCAAGCCAACTTTCTCTTTCGGTTTGGGTCCATGGGATGGTGTCGAACGAGACATGGCTGTCCACGATGTACTGGTTGTAGATCTCATTCAACTGATCAGCGTCATCGAGAGTCGCGTCGCGGATCAGTTCGCCAGTCACGCCTCAGCTGCAGCCTTCCTGGTCCGTCGAGACTTCTTGGTTCGGCCAGTGGGAATCTCCCAGTGGAAGAACCTCAACGCCACAATCATTCCACCTATGCCCCACAGCGCCATGATCGCGAGGCTATCCCAGTGGAACTGTGCGCCGGTGGACAGGGGATTGAATGCGGCAACAAACGGGTCGACAAAGTGCTTGAGGGGGAAGATGCTCGCAACCGTGTCGAGCCAGGCCGGTGCATCGCCTGACGGTGGAACGAACACCCCAGAGATGAAAGCGAGCGGAAGGAGTGTTGCGTTCGTAATCGCCGTCGCCGCTTCGCCCGAAGACACCAGTGCTGCAATCATCAGACCAAGTGCAGCGAAGCTCCCAACGCCGACGAGAAAGGTCAGGGACGCAGCGGCAAGAGTTCCGGCATAGATCGTCACGCCGTAGAACAGAACGCCAATCGACATCATGACGACCACTGACAGAACCGCAATCATCACCGCGCTAATGATCTTGCCGCTCATGTACACGACTGGAGGCAGCGGTGTGCCTTTGATGCGCTTCAGGATCCCTTCGTCGCGCTGGTAGGCGGTGGTGACGGCAAGGTTCGTGTAGGTCGCAGATACCGCTGCAAAGACCGCCATTGCCGGTGCGTAGTACTGCGCTGTGGTCACGCCCAAAGCTTCGATCACTTCGTTCCCGAAGATGAGGGAGAACACGAGAAAGATCATGAGAGGGAAGAAGATCGTGAAGAACGCCGCTGTGGGGTTTCGGAAGAAGATTATGTTCTGATACTTGGTCTGACTCCACACCAGGCTCAGCGTCGATGGCCGCGTGCCGACGGTCATGACTCCTCCCCCGCCAGTTCCAAATAGACGTCTTCGAGGGACGGCCGCGACACGGACAGGTTTGACAGTTCAATTCCGCTTCCTACCGCCCATCCCGTAATCGCATACACGTCCTTGGTCGGGGCAGTCGAACGGACGCTGACATTGCCGTTCTCTGCGACGGTCACATCTGGAAACGGAAACCCGCTCATCGACGCTCCGTCGGTGTTGAAGGTGATCACTGAGGCTGCCGTCTCTCGCCCTCCGAGCGATGCCGGCGTGCCTTCGGCGACAATCTTGCCGTTCGCAATGACCGCGAGCCGGTCAGCGAGATGTTGCGCTTCGTCCATGTAATGCGTGGTCAAGAGAACGGTCTTGCCGAGTGAGGCAAGGTTCTGGACGATCGACCATGCCTGACGTCTCGCGCTTGGGTCGAATCCCGTTGTCGGTTCGTCGAGAAAGATGAGCTGTGGGTCCCCAACAATGCCGAGGGCAAGCTCAAGCCTCCTGCGTTGTCCGCCGGACAAGGTCTTGATTCTTGCTTCCGACTTCTCCTCGAGACCCACGATCTCGATCAGCTCGCCCGTGTCGCGTCTGCGCGGATACATGGTGCCGTAGATATCGATGGCTTCTCGAACCGACAGCTCAGGCTCAATCGCTGTTTCCTGGAGCACGATCCCGATCGACTCCCTGAATTCGCGTGGTGAGGAATGTGGATCGAACCCGAGAACGGAAACTTCTCCTGAGGTCCGGCGGCGATGGCCTTCAAGGATCTCAACCGTCGTCGATTTGCCAGCTCCATTGGGCCCAAGGAGGGCAAAGACTTCGCCCTCTTCGACATGAAGATCAACGCCAGCAACGGCATGGACATCGCCGTAGTGCTTTGTGAGGCTTGTAACGGTGATAACTGACATGGGTGTATTTCAGCACAACTGGGACATCAACCGAACCAGGAAACGGATCGATCCGATTCGTGCCGTCCTATCGTCCATGGGGCATGACACGAATCAATCAAACGGCAGGCCTAATCATCGCTCTCTCCCTCACAGCAGCCGGATGCGGCGGATCCGAGAAATCACTCGATGGGCAATGGCAAATCGACCAGGTAGCGGATGCCGCCGGTGCCCTTGTGCAGCCCGTTCCTGAGACGTCGCCGTTCCTCTTGATCGACGGTGAACAGATCAGTGGGACTACAGGCTGCAATAGCTTCTCGGGTGTCGCTGACGTAGGCGAGGGTGGATCCATTGACTTTGGGCCTCTCATGTCGACGCTTATCGGATGTGATGACGCGAGGGCATCTCAGGAAGTGAACATCCACGCCGCCCTCAACTCTGCCGATACCTGGAATGTTGACGGCGTGTCAGCGTCGCTGTCTTCTGACGGTTCGGTTGTCATGAATCTCACCTTGGCCGACACCACCCTCGAAGGCTCGACGTGGTCTGTGACAGCGATCAACAACGGCACCGGCGGCGTTCAGTCTGTCATCACCGGCACCGACCCATGGCTTTCGTTCGGCGCTGTTCGAGCGCTCACAGGATCAGGGGGCTGCAACGAACTCAGCGGGCTGTACGACGCCGACGGTGACACACTTGCAGTGGAACGCATTGCGGCCACAAAAATGCTCTGCGGGTCGCCCGATGGTGTGATGGGACAGGAAATGCAGATGAGCGACGCACTGTCCAACTCCTCGACCTACTCGATCTTGGGGGACACACTGAACATCCGAGACGCAGAAGGCGCAACTCAAATCACGGCGACGAGAACGACAGAGTTACCGTAAGTCAGCCTCCAACAGCCGATCGGACGAGCCCCGCGAGCCAGGAGGGTGGCGCGCACAGGCAAGCGGGCGACGAGGGAGCGCTTCATCCCCGCCGAATCTGTCCTCCCTTGAGGTGATCTGTCGCGGTTTGTGTGCGACAGTTGTGTGTTGACGCGTCAGCGGCGCATCCTGTGGGTGTCTATGCCCGTAAGGAGGCGCCGCTGTGCGAGTTGATCAATCTCGAGATAAGTATGTCATGGCTCTGGTTCGTGTGATTCAACAGGCCCCGTCTGTTGCTGAGGGATGCCGCAGGGTCGGGATTCACCGTTCAACGTATTACCGGTGGCTGGGAAGGATCCGTTCCAACGAGCCGGTTTCTGGTGTCGGTGGGGCGGGTGCGAGGGTGCGTTCACCGTACCGGGTCCAGCTCGAGGCTCAGGTTGTTGGGTTGGCGTTAGCGAACCCGCCATGGGGTCCTGTCATGTTGTTCCATCATCTACGTCTGGCAAAGGTCGATATCGGGTCGCCAGCCCAGGTGTGGCGCATCTTGAAACATCACGGGTTAAACAAAGCAGCGTTCCGATACGAAACAATGCGTCTTGCTGTGGGTCTCGATATTGCTGATCAGATCACGGTGCCATCAGGGATGCACCGCCCACCAATAGGGACCCTAGATGCAGACATACCAGGGGATCTCGTCCAATTCGACTGTTTCCACATCGGGAGAGTCAAAGGAGCCAAAATCGTAGGACACGGGCAAGGAACCGTGTGGCAATACACCGCCATTGATGTTGCCTCATCATATGTATGGGCCCAGATCCACACGACCCACCACAACCCGTCACCGACCCTCACAACCGGTCTTGCCCACCGCGTTGCTAGGGATCTAGCAAAATGGGGATGGCGATTCAAAGCAGCCACAACCGACAACGGCAACGAGTTCAGAGCAGCGCTATTCACCAACTCGTTACAAGCAGCCAACATCAAACAACGGTTCATCCGCCCAGGCCGACCACAAACAAACGGGAAAGTTGAACAAGTCCAAAACACGATCCTGAGAGAGCTCTGGCATCCCACCTTCACCACCTACACCGAACCATCCATCACATCACTACGCAAAGACCTCCACGACTACCTCGAGTGGTACAACAACAAACGGCCACACACAGGACGCTGGAACCAAGGCCGACCACCCATCGAAATCATCGAACCAAACACAGGCAACTACCCATGAACCGTCGCACCTATCGCGAAATGCAACACCTCGAGGGAGGACCGAAGATTGGGCTGACCGCTCATGCCCTAGATCGGTCCCCCTTTCA
Organism: Actinomycetota bacterium; assembly: GCA_027728645.1. Classification (GTDB taxonomy): domain Bacteria; phylum Actinomycetota; class Acidimicrobiia; order Spongiisociales; family UBA5794; genus UBA5794. Next base: position 9,800 of record JAQCAA010000072.1, read on the forward strand.
AGGGGGACGGCAGAGTGAGGGACGAACGATGCAGGGGGATGACACGCTCTAGCGCCGCAGACTCGCTCGTGCCGCCCACCCTCCTGGCTCGCAGGCTCGCCCGTCCTCCCTCGAGGAAGGACCGAAGATTGGGCTGACCGCTCATGCCCTAGATCGGTCCCCCTTTCAAGGGGGACGGCAGAGTGAGGGACGAACGATGCAGGGGGATGACACGCTCTAGCGCCGCAGACTCGC
>JAQCAA010000073.1 GCA_027728645.1 Actinomycetota bacterium
CGCACCGAGATCTCTTTTGAGCCCTGCCGCGCCGGCGGGTACCTGCGGTCCGTGCGCCGAGGGGAGTTCACGTCCGATGTGGTCGGCTGCGTCAACCTCCCTCGGTGCGCCGATGCGGATGTGCACCATTTCGAGTTTCCGTCCGAACGTCCCGCACGCAAAGGGGAACGACAGCAGCTCGTAGGCCGCCTTTGACCAGCCGTAGAAGTTGTCCGACAGGGGAAGGTCCCTCACCGTGATCATGTCCATCCTGCCCTCATGGACAAGAGCGTGCTCGTACCAGTCTGCAGCGTGATTCGAACTTGCGACGACGACGCGCCGCACCCCAGCCTCGAGCGCACATCGATACACGTTGTACGCCATCGAGACGTTCTTCTGCTCGGTCTCGAATCGTTCCAGATGCTCAACGGTTGGGTCGTAGACGCCCGCTGGACTGGAGCGCACGTAGCCGAGGTGGACCACGACGTCGATGCCAACGAAAGCATCTTGGTAATGCGTTCGATCGGGATCAGTGAGGTCCGCAACCCACGTGTCAGCGATCCCATATCGGCCGCCGAGGTCCACGACATCGAGAAGCCGAAGCTCGAACCGATCCGCGAGGTGGGGGACCAGCTGCTTGGCGATGTAGCCACCGGCTCCGGTGACAAGCACGCGCAATGGAGAGGAAGGTTCGGTTGTGGCTGTTTCGTCCTTCATGCAGCGAAGCCTTTCACATAGGGTCGGTTGGTTTCGAGTGTCATCATCAGAAGAACGTCTCGATGACTTCGATCACTCGGTATGCGTCGTCGACGACCATGATCGTCTTCCACTTGTCGAAGGTCGTGCACGGGTGCGATATGCCGATACCGACCAAATCACCGATGCCGATCAATTCTCTTGCATCGACGCGGAACATGGTGTGCTGATCGTTCATGGCAGACGCGTGCCACGGACCGATCGCCACGACATCCGTCGATCCTCTTCGCAGCATCTTCACCGCTGACGGCATCCGATCGTCGTAGGAAAGGTCGCGCCGTCCGGCGTTGACCACCACGAGCCCCAGTTCCGGTGTCGATACGACGCTTGCCCACACCTCGAGCGCAGGGAACAGCGTCGATCCGGTAAGGGACCGTTCGTCCAGCGGCGAGACGTCGCGATACTTGCCATGGTCGTGCACGACGTAGCAACCAGAGCGGAGCACGACTCGAACGGTTGGGATGAGAGAGGAGGACGCAGCGACGACGCGGTCGAAGTACGCACTGCCGCCAGCGGAGAAGATCGGCTGGTCGGTCTCGATCAGTCCAACCGACACGAGCCGTTCAAGGGCACCGACGGCTTCCGTGAGGTAGGCGTCGATCGCGTCAACCGGCGACAGACCTGTTGCAAGCACACCCTCGTATCCCTCGACACCTGCAAGTGCGAGGTGCTTGGAGTCGTGCACGGCGTCAGCGCAAGCGAGGAGGGCATCGAGGGTGCGGGCACCAGTGCGTCGCCCAGGGACACCGAACTCCACGAGGACAGAAACCGGTCTGTCGATTCCCGCGTCGGCGAAGGCCTGGTCGAGCAGCGCAGCCCCTTCGACGGAATCGACAATCAGGATCACCTCAAGCGCCTGGTGCGTCGCGATGATGTCAGCGAGCGCCTTGAGTCCTGCCGTATCGGTGACCTGATTCGCCAGGACGATTCGCGACACACCGAAGTCGGCGAACACACCAACCTGATACACCGTCGCCGCCGTCACACCCCATGCGCCGTGTGCGAGTTGACGATCAATGATCTGTGGTGACATCGTTGTCTTTGCATGTGGTGCGAGAGAGACTCCCGCATCCGAGCAGTACGTCGCCATCACCGTGAGGTTGTTCTGCAGCGCCGATTCGAGGATCACTGCCACTGGAGGCACGAGCTCGTCCCCTCCTAGCCTCCATCCTTCGACTTCACCGGCACCCGGAGCCACACCCTGTGCCGACCGTTGGCCCTTGGTACGCATCGTTCGTGGCATGTTTGGGCCGACGGGTTCTGACATCGCACATCTTCCTTTGGAATCGATTCCTTGCGGGCGTGTCCGGGCGTACACTACGCCCTCAACGGCCAGAAGGACACTTGTGGATAGCTCGATCTTCGTCTTCGGAATCGACCTGGTCGACGAGGGCGTCGATGCACTCATCGAGTCGGTTCGCGATCGAGCAGGAGTCGACGGCATCACCCTTGCCGCCGCCTACCACCACGCGAGGGACTTCTTCCCACACAACCCCAATCGTAAGGTCTACTTCCACGAAGGCGGAACAGTGATGTTCCGGCCGGACCTCAAGCGCTACGGCGTCCTGCAACCCGTGCAGGCTTCGATGCTGGGTGGACGCGATCTGCTCGACCTTGCAACTCGATCCGGTCACCATTCGGGGGCCCGTGTGGCTGCCTGGGTGGTGTACCTCCACAATACGCGACTCGGTGAACAACATCCGGAGCACGCGCCACTAACCGTCTTTGGCGACAGATTGGTCACGGAATTGTGCCCTTCTGACCCGGCAGTCAGAGAGTATGTCCGTGCGCTCACCGCCGATGTGGCCCGGTACGAAGTGGACTCGATCATGGCAGAGGCGCTGCACTTCAAGACGATCGACCATGGGTATCACCACGAACGGTCGTTCGTTGAACTCGGAGACACATCTCGCTTCCTCCTCGGTCTGTGTTTCTGTGATGCATGCAAGCGGAACGCCGAGGCGGGCGGCGTAGATGTTGGCGCAGTGCGATCGGATGTCGCTGCAGCGCTATCGATGGCATTCGAAGGCGCAGACCAGATGAATCCGGAACTCGATCGGGAAGCGGTGTGCGCCATGGCAAACGGTGAGATGGAGGGGTACCTCGCAAGTCGCGAAGCATCCGTCACCAGTCTTGTGGCTGAGGCCGCCTCCATTGCACGAGCGAGCGACGTTCGATTCACCTTCAGCGCACACGGTGGGTCTGCGAAGCGTGGCAGAACGACAAGCACCGACAGTCCAGACACGTCCTGGGTGCTCGGTGTCGATCTTGCAGCGGCTGTCAGCGCGGCAGACGAACTCGAAATTCTTGGGTACGTAGCCGACACAGCGGATCTCGCACCACTCGTTGCGGGCTATACCAAGGTGGCACGCCCCGAACGTTTTGCGATCGGTCTTCGCCCGATGATGCCGGATACCCAATCGCCTGTTGATCTTCAGCATCGGGTGAGAATCGCATCGGACAGCGGCGCATCGAGAGTGGACTTCTATCACTACGCGCTCATGCCGGCACGCAACCTTGACTGGATACGGTCAGCGCTCGACCAACTCCACTGACTTCAGGTTCTGCGATTCATTCTGAGTACCGCCCCTGGTGTTGCTCCGGTTTCGTGTCCTTCGTCGATGACCAGAGCACCTCCAACGAGGACATGAGACACGCCAGTGCAGAACTGATGGGGTTCCTCGAACGTTGCATTGTCGACAACAGTATCTGGGTCGAACAGAACCAAGTCAGCGACGTTCCCGTCTGCGATGACACCACGCCCCGCCCCTGGCAATCGTCTGGCTGGCAGGCCGGTCATCTTGTGGATCGCTTGCTCAAGGGTGAGCAGCCCTTCCTCACGCACATACCTGCCGAGAACCCGCGCGTACGTTCCATAGCTACGAGGATGGGGAACGCCGCCAGCCCTGGGACTCAGCGTCCACCCGTCGCTCGCTATCGCTACCGCAGGATGGGTCATAACGGTCCGCACATCTGCTTCTGACATACCGAACACAACCATGAGGATCGAATTGCCCTCGTCCGCAAGGAGCCCAAGTGCTGTGTCGATCGGATCCTCTCCCCTTTGGGCGGCGATCTCTGACAGGTACCGACCCTCGTACCGGCGATTCGGACCTTCAGGTATCTCGGAAAGGAGGATCGCTTCTGGATTGAAATCCCTCGCCGTCCCCGAATCCGTGGCGCGCAACGCGGCCACGATCCTACGACGGGTGTCGCGGCTTGCGATGGCGCGTTGCATCGCTTCGGTGCCGCCGGCGAGAACCCAGCTTGGCAGAATCTGGGTGAAGCCAGTGCTCCCGGCTCGATATGGATACTGGTCTGCGGTGACATCGAGCCCTCTGTGGTTGGCTTCATCAATGAGCGAAAGCGACTGATGCACCAAACCCCAGTAGCGCTCGCCAAGGCTCTTGTGGTGGCTCAGTTGGAGTGGCACACCAGCGGCTTCGGCGGTTGTGATCGCCTCCGCGACTGCCTCGAGGAGGTGGGCTGCTTCATTTCGGATGTGCGTTGAGTAGTGTCCACCGTAATTGTGGGCGACCGAAACGAGGGCGGTGACTTCGGCTGCGTCTGCGAACGCACCCGGCGGATAGACCAGACCACTCGACACGCCGAATACACCTGCATCGAACGCTTCTGCGACGAAATCCGCCATAATGTCGGTCTCTTGCTCGGTTGCCTTCCGCTGATCGAAGCCCATGGTGGCGACCCGCACCGATCCCAACCCGACCTGCAGAGCGACATTGGTCGCGAGCGGCAGCGAATCGAGGTAGGTCATGTAGCCGGCGGCCGTTGTCCATCGATCCCACGGCAGCCCTGCATCGATGAACGAGGAGTACGCGGCGAGGTCAGATCGCCGATCGACCGGGTTTGGGAAAGGCGAGAACCCGCAGTTCCCTGTCAGGTGGGTCGTCACTCCTTGCCGTACCATTGCCGACGCCTCAGGAAACCGCGGCAACGTGAAATCGGTATGCGTGTGGAGGTCGATGAATCCTGGCGCAAGCACCGCGCCCTGCGCATCGATCGTTCGAGTGGCCGGTTCCGGATGGTCGACAAGGCGGATGATTCCACGATCGACTGTGACGGTCGCGTTGAAGGCCGACGCACCAGTGCCATCCACGATGATTGCGTTGTCGATGCGGAGGTCGGACTTGCCCATGGCGCGGATTGTCAGATCGTCGCCTCGACGCCTTCGATCTTCCCGTGTTCGGTCTCACTTCGGGGGTCGAGGACATCGCGCAGAGCGTCGCCGAGCAGATTGAAGCCCACTATGAGGAGAATCAGGGCGATGGCGGGAAAGATGATCATCCAAGGTGCGATAGTCATGAAGTTTCTTGCCCTTGCCAGCATGCTGCCGTAGTCCGCGTTTGGCGGATTGGTGCCAAGCCCGAGAAAGCTGAGGCTTGCGTAGGCGAGCTGGGCGGTCGACATCGAAAGGGCTGAGAGAACGATCAGCGAAGCTGTGATATTCGGGATGACGTGACGCCTGGCGATTCTGAATGGGGACACACCGGACAGCTTCGCGGCCTCGATGTACAGGTCCTGTCGAACACTCAAGGATGCACCGCGTGCGACGCGCGCAAAGCGTGGTGTATACACGATCGCGATCGCGATCGACGCGGTCACCAGACCGGGCCCGAGCACGGCCACGATGACAATAGCAAGCAGCAACGCAGGGAACGAAAACATCACGTCCATCACGCGAACGAGGATCTTGTCCGTCCAACCCCCGCTGTAGCCAGCGATGATACCGAAGACGGATCCGACAACGAAGGCGATGGCTACGGATAGGAACGACACCGTGACGGCAATCTGCGCCGCGTCGACGATCCGGCTCGTCTGGTCCCTTCCGAGCTCGTCGGTGCCCATCCAATGTTCGGCTGAGGGACCTTCGATCGGGGGACCGACCGAAATTTCGTTCGGATCGTACGGCGCAACCCATGAGCCGAAGATCGCGAGGAACACAAAAAGAGCAGTGAGAAAGACGCCAGCAGCGCCGCTCGGGTTCTTGAGCAACTTCTTCCAGCGCGGCTCTTGCGCCATTCGCTTTGCCGGGGCAGTGTCTGGCGCGCTCACGTGGTATCTCTCTGTCGAGGGTCGAGGATCGGGTAGGCCAGATCGACGATCACGTTGACGATGACGAAGGTGGCAGCAATGACCATCGTGCCCGCCATCATGAGCAGGTAATCGCGCTGGGAGATCGCAGTGAGCAGCCCTCGCCCGAGCCCGGGAAGGCTGAAGATCGTCTCAACGACGAACAGGCCACCGAGCAGGATGCCGAACTGGAATCCGAGCAGCGTCAGAATCGGCGACATCGCGTTCTTCAGCGCATGGATGTAAAGGATGTTCCGGCGTCGGGCACCTTTTGCACGAGCTGTCGTAATGAACGGCCGGTTCAACATCTCAAGCATGCTTGTTCGCGTCATCTGCATGGTCATAGCCGATACGGGGATGGCAATCGAGAGCGTCGGCAGGATCATGCTCTGGAGGTTCTTCCCAATGCCCTCGCTGATCGGCGTGTAGGTTGATGTGTAGAGGGGCCCGAGCCACCTCGATCCAATCAGAAGCAGCAGGATGCCTGCGACGAAGATCGGCACGGAGAAGGTCACGAGGAGCGTTGTTCGAATGATGAAGTCGGTGATGCGGTTCGCGTGGATGGCGGCGAAGATGCCAAGCGGAAGACCGATGACCGTTGAAAGGATCGTGGCGAGGAGGGTCAGTTCCATCGAGACGGGGAACTGCGATTTGATTTCGTCGTTCACGGATCGTCCCGTTATCGGCGAGGTACCGAAGTCGCCCCTGACGACACCCTTCATCCAGTTCGCGTACTGGACGATCAGCGGATCATTCAGCCCGAGTTCCTCCCTCACCCGTTCGAACTGCTCAGGCGTGGCACCCTCACTTCCGACGAGGATGGTTGCTGCGTCACCAGGGATAAAGGTGCCGAGGAAAAAGACGACAGCAGAAACGACGAAGAGCACGAGCACGAGCCCGATGAGGCGTTCAGCGACGAAGCGAATCATGCGTTACCACCTGTATCCGCAGGGTGCGCCGTTCTGGCCAGTGTCGGTCCAAAGTCTCCCGCGAAATGGCATGCAGCAAAATGCCCTGGCTGGTGCTCAACGAATGGAGGGACGACCTCGCCGCAGATAGGTTGTGCGACGGGGCATCGTGTGTGGAACCGGCACCCTTGGGGTGGGTTGAGCGGACTCGGGACATCACCCCTCAGGATGATACGACGACGGCTTCGTTCCACCTTCGGGTTGGGGACCGGCACTGCCGACCGCAATGAAATCGAATACGGATGGAGTGGTTGGCGGTGGAAATCCACCGCGGTGGCGAGCTCTACGACCTCGCCGAGGTACATGACAGCAATCCTGGAGCTGATGCTTTGCACGGTTGCAAGGTCGTGGGAAATGAACACGTAGGTCAAATGAAGGCGTTGCTGGAGATCACGAAGAAGGTTCAGAACTTGCGCCTGGAGCGAGACATCGAGGGCACTGACAGCTTCGTCGTGCACGACGACTCTGGCTTCCGCGATCAGGGCTCTCGCGATGCAGGCTCGCTGTTGCTGACCGCCAGATACCTGATGCGGGAGTCGCGAGGCATATTCCGTATCGAGTGAGACGAGTTCGAGGATGGACCGCACCTGCTCGTCGGTGTGCCTGACGCCCATTGCCCTCAGTGGTTCAGCGATACTCTCGCCAAGGGTCATTCTCGGACTCAGCGACCCTGTCGGGTCCTGAAACACCATCTGGAGTTTTCTGCGTGCTGCCTTGGCCTGGCTCGTCCGCTCGTGGATGTTGACCCCCTCAAGCTCGACAGTTCCCGATGTTGGTTCGTGGAGACCGACGATGATTCGGGCGAGAGTCGATTTGCCGCAGCCTGATTCTCCGACGACGCCCAACGTCTCACCCTCGGCGACCTCGAGGCTGACGTTGTCGACGGCGTGGACGAGTCCTACGGACGCAAGCAGGCCACGGTGTACCTGAAAATGCTTGACAACCTCACTGAGCGCAAGAAATGGCGGCGTAGTCGGTCGTACTTCGTCTCGTGCGGCAATGTCGCGGCCCGTGACGGTCATGATTGTTTGCCTTTATCGATCAGTAACTCATCGCCTCTTGCAAAAGAGTCTCCTCGTTGGGTAACCCAACATCTAGCTCTTCTCCGGTCGCCGACGATGTCAAGATCGGGGTGTTCCTCGCAAACGGCCTCCGCAAACGGACACCTTGCTCGGAAGCGACACCCCGACGGTGGGTCCGTCATGTCTGGGGGCGAGCCTGAGATGGTCGGTAGCTCAGTATCGATCTCTGTAATACTGGGGAGTGAGCGCAAGAGTGCCCAGGTGTATGGGTGTTTGGGGTCTTCGAAGAGTTCGTCGATCGGCGCCTCTTCTACAATTTCTCCCGCGTACATGACGGCCACACGGTCGCACATGTTCGCGACAACGCCCATGTTGTGGGTGATCAGAACGAGCGCCATATTGTGTTCTTCGATTAATTGCTTCATGAGTTCGATGACCTGCGCCTGGATTGTCACGTCAAGCGCCGTCGTTGGCTCGTCCGCGATCATCAGGCTCGGCTCGTTCATCATGCCCATTGCGATGACGATGCGCTGCCGCATACCGCCGGAATACTCATATGGATAGGAGTTTGCGCGCTCATCGGCGTCAGCGATCCCGACCGCGGTGAGCATCTCCTTCGTCCGGACACGTGCTTCCTTCTTGCTGCCAGTCTTGCTGTGCGAGCGATGTGCCTCATCGAGCTGCCACCCAATTCTTAGGGCAGGGTTGAGTGCCGTCAGCGGATTCTGTGACACCATCGAAAGGGTCCTGCCGCGGATCCTCCGCATTTCTTCGGCCTCGAGATCGAGCAGTTCGACTCCGTCGAGTTTGATCGAGCCTGCAACGATACGCCCCGGTTTCGGCACGAGACGAAGAATTGACTGCGCTGTCACGCTCTTGCCGGAACCCGACTCACCGACAATGCCGAGGGTTTCCCCTGGATACACGTCGAACGAGACGTCGCTCACTGCGTGAACGATGCCAAAGCTTGCGAAGAACCGTGTCGTGAGACCGCGAACGCGCAACACCGGTTGTTCGTCGTTCCGTTCGCTGTCGTCACTCATGTGCACCGCCACGATGGTATCCGATGTGAATGGTGGAGGCCCATGGCCGGGCCTCCACCATCACTTCGTGGGTTTTCAGCGAAACCGCTATCCGTTCTTCCCAACGTCAACCAGGAAGCGATAACTGTTGGTGAAGTCCTGGTTCACTCCGTCCACGTTGTTCCGGTAGGCGGTGAACGCCACCCGCGCCATGAGCGGGATATCCGGGTAGACAAGATCGGCTTGCGTCTTTGACAACTCCGTGAGGATTGAGACAAGCTCATCAGGCCCGGCGGCAAGGGCTGCTGCCTCAAGGTCATCGATGACCGTTGGAGCAGGACCCTGACGCTCTCGCCGGATTCTCAGGTACTGGAACGGATCCGCCTGGAAGGAGAATTCGTTATCAGTGATCTCGAAGTTCGCTGTAAGGAGTCGGTCGAGCCAACTGGCCAGTGGGAGTGGGACGATGGTTGTCGTGATGCCGATCGCATTGAGCTGGGCGGCGAACACTTCAATCATCCTGTCGAGATAGGTTCCGTAGTTGGCGAGGTGCATAAGTTCGAGCTCAAACCCGTCAGGGAATCCGGCGTCAGCAAGTAGCTGCCTCGCGGCAGCAACGTCACGTATGCCGTATGCCTGATCCTGCGGTGCGATCGACCATGCATATGCCTCTGGGATATGCGAGGAAGGCGCACCCTTTCCAAGGAGTGCCGCATCGACGAGCTCCTGGCGATCAATCGCCAAACTTATCGCTCGCCGAACATCCACGTTGTCAAGAGGAGGATGTGCGCTGTTGACGTTGAGACGAACAACGTTCGCTGAGACCACTTCCGCGAGCGTCACATTCGCATCGTTCTCGAGGACAAGTGCGGTCTCAGGGACAGGGAACATGATGTCCACTTCACCGGCCTGCAGGGCGGCAAGCTGTGCCTGCTGCTCAGGGATGTAGCGGATGATCAGGTTGTCGACCTTGGGACGGTCTGGTTCCCAGTAGTCCTTGTTGGCTTCGAACACGAGTTCGCGCTCTGGGGCATACGAAACCATCTTGAAGGGCCCGGTACCAACCATGAACACGGCCGGATCGGAAGTAGCAGCTGCTTCACGGTTCAAAATGGCGGTACCAACCGGGTAGGTGTTCGCCAGGTTGTTCATG
>JAQCAA010000074.1 GCA_027728645.1 Actinomycetota bacterium
CGTCGTCTCGAATGACCGGAGCGGTCCACCCCTCCGCGTCGAGCCACGCCGATGGCGGGAAGTTTCCTCGGGCCGAGTTCATTGCCGTAGCGACCGTGTATATGTCGACTCCCTCGACCCCTCCTCCACCGTCAATCCAGTTCTGGACTGTCGGCACCTCGGCCTGACAGAACTGGCACCAGTGCGCAAGAAATACGATTGCCTTCGCCGTGCCATCCGCAGGGTCGATCACGACTTCATCCCCTGCAAAGTTCGCCCCCGTGACCTTCGGGGCGACGAGACCGGTTGCAGAAACGTCGACTGGATTGTTGGGTGGCATCGGCGGCAGTCCAGTGCCTTCGATCGTCGGTTCGCCAAATTCGCTTCCGACCACTGTGGTTCCCATGACAACAGCGAGGACGAGTAGCAGCACCACACCACCGCCGATGATCCCCACAATCAATCCCGTCTTGCTTCCGGATGATTGTTTCGCTGGTGGTTGCGTTGGTCGCTTTTGCTTCGATGTCATGTCGTTCCTATGTCTGGTTGTCGGCTACTGCCGGCGTGTCATCTCGGGGTGTTTGGGAATTCAGTCTGTCCGCCCACAGGAGGGTAAGGATAAGTGCAAATGCGCTGAACGACATGTACGGAATTGTGACAAATCCGAACTGCTCGATGAGCGCCGCACTGCACGAAACGCCGGAGGTGGCGCATGATCCTGATTCGAGATCCGGGAACATCTGCACAATCCGGTGGTAGGCGGCAATCCCGGCGCCGATCGCCGCGATTGTTACGCCATAGAGCCTCGCCTTCGCGTCCCTGCGGTAGGCAGCCATGAGAAGGATCAGTGCTAGCGGGTACATCCCGATTCTTTGGAACCAACAGAACCGACACGGCACCAGGTGAGCGATCTCTGAGAGATACAAGCTGCCGAGCATCGCGGCGAGGGCGACGAACCCTGCGAGCCACAAAGTCATGCCTCTGAGGAACTCGAACGGGCTCTGGCCCTCCTTTTGTCCCGCGAATCCCCAAACGATAAGGCCCACGGTGGCAACGTTCGCGACCAGCGCAGCGAGTGCGAAGAAGGTTGCCATGGTGGCGAAACTCACGAGACTCCTGACGTCGTTCTGCCGCGAAACTACCAGCGAACCGACGATAACCGGCGTTGGCCTACGATTCCGGCATGAATGGACCTTTGTTCTTCGCAGCGCTGATGGGAGTGGTGCTCCTATTTGGTGTCGCGATGTTCTGGCAGGAGTCGCGTCGGATGCGCCATCCTGAGGCGATCTACGGCGTCGAGGACTCCATCGAGTTTGTTTGGGACGCACTGGGTGAGGAGCAACTCGGCCTCAGGAAGTCGGACGTTCGACGAATTCTCGAATGGGAGATGCACTACCTCCAGCAACCCCACCTGTGGCAAGAGGACGGCAACCCAGTGGTTGGCGGCGACGCTGCAGCTACGTATGTCCAGGCGCAGTCGCTTGAAGCGGGGCACCCATACGAGCCGGAGCAAATCTTCGCCGTGCTCGAATTTCAAGCCGCTTACCTGCTTGCGATCGGTGCAATCGGCAATCAGGTGGCCGAGTAGCCGAGGTCGTAGAGCCGAGTCGTCTAGGCGGGCAGGTGCTGTGGCGGCAGGATCGACGCGACGACGTCGCTCGCCAACCGCTCATGCTTGAAGACGAAGAAGTGATCTGATCCCTTGTAGATCGACAGGTCCGCGCCGATGGTTCCTGCGTAGACGGCGAGCCGATCGACATCAACGAATTGGTCGCGTTCACCAACAATGAACGTTCTCCTTGCATCGACGAGACCTTCTGGCGAAGGAAGGGCCGGCGAAAGCGGGCTGCTGACCGGCGGTGCTATTCCGACGTAAGGAACCATCGAGGCAGACCGCGCATGCCATATGAGGGAAACGGCTGCCCCAAACGACCATCCAGCTATGCCAACGAGCGGCGGTAATTCACGTTCCACGAAATCCGCAACCGCTGCGACATCGCTTACTTCGGCGATCCCATCGTCGTGGTTACCTGTCGATTCGCCAACTCCCCGAAAGTTGAAACGAACGGTCACAAGCCGCGCAGCGAGCGCCTCCTTGGCAATTGCTCCGAGGATTGGATGGCGCATCGTCCCTCCTTGCACAGGATGGGGATGACACAGGATGACTGACCCCGCGTATTCATCGGCGTCGCGATCTGGTGGTTCTTCCACAATAAGTTCGAGAACAATCCCGCCGGTGGAAGGGGTGAGGCGGTGCATCACAAGGTAGCGAAGTACATGCCGGTGGCTCCAAGGATTACCAGGCCAACCGCAAGCGAAGCGAGAATGAGGTATCGAGTCTGCACACCTGCAATGGTATCGGTTGCCGCTGACTGGCGACCGATGCTCCACTAATGTTGCTATACACCTTCCAGACCTTTGGAGTGCTCCTTTATGTACGACATCGCCATCATTGGCGGCGGCCCTGGCGGCTATGCCGCCGCTCTCTACGCACACAATTTCGGGCTTTCGGTTGCGCTTGTGGAGAAGGATCGCGTCGGAGGCACGTGTCTTCTGCGCGGGTGCATTCCCGCAAAGGCGCTCATCGAATCAGGAGAAGTCTTCGCCACTGTCAAATCGGCAGCAGACTTCGGAGTTACAACCTCTGATCCCCAATTCGAGTGGCCGGTCGCTATCGAGCGCAAAGGCAAGATCGTCGAGGGGCTCGTGAACGGGCTTGCCGGAATGCTCAAGACGAGAGGCGTAGAGACTCTCAACGGATTCGGATCGCTTGCAGGCGATGGAAAAGTCGTCGTTGCACACGAGGATGGATCCTCGACCGAGATCGAGGCTCGGGCAATCATTATCGCAACTGGTTCTTCCCCGGCAACCATCCCCGGTTATGAAATCAACGGCTCCACGATTGTTACGTCGGATGAGGCTCTTGACTGGGAATCGCGCCCAGAGAGCGTGGCGATCATTGGCGCTGGTGCAATCGGATGCGAATTCGCTTCGTTCCTTGCTGACGTCGGCACCGAGGTCCACATCTTTGAGGTACAGGACCAACTCGTGCCAGGGATGGAGCCTGAAGCGGTAACCGTTTTGTCGAGGGCGTTCAGACGCAAGGGTATCAAGATGCATCTCGGCGCTGGTGTTGGCCAGCCCGAGATGGCGGCTGATTCCGTCACAATTCCTTTTGGCGACGAGAGGATCACCGTTCAAACCGCACTCGTTGCTGTGGGGCGTCGACCGATGACAGGATCAATCAACCTCGAAGCGATTGGGGTAACGACGGACAACGGCTACATCGCTGTCGATCGGGCAACCATGCTGACAAGCGCACCTGGTGTGTACGCAGTGGGGGACATCGTTGCCGGCACGCCGCAGCTTGCTCATGTGGCGTTCGCCGAAGCGATTGCGGCGGTTACGCACCTTGCGACCGGAGAAACCGCTGCAATCGACTACAACGCAATCCCGATGGTCGTATACACACATCCAGAGATAGCGTGGGTGGGGCGCACTGAGGCTGTTGCAGAGGCGGACGGTTTCGTCGTTACAACACATGAACATGCCATGCGCGGTATTGGGAGAGCAATCATTCAAGGTCAGACAGGTGGAACGGTCAAGATTGTGGCCGAACAGGACGGCAAGCTGCTCGGGGCGACTGTTGCCGGCCCAGGCGCAGGCGAGATGATTCACGAACTCATGTACGCAATTGGCTTCGAGGCACTTCCGTCGGACGCTGCTGCTTTCATCCACGCACATCCAACAATTTCGGAGGCAATCGGTGAGGCGCTGATGGCCTCAGCCGGCAGAAGTCTGCACTGAAACCACCGTTCAAGAACCCGGGCAGCTCCCGGTGATGAGGAGACCAGACATGGCAATCACGATCACGATGCCGCAGCTCGGAGAGACCGTGACCGAGGGCACGATTCTTTCATGGGTGAAGCAGATCGGCGAACGTGTGGAGGTGGACGAGATCATCGTCGAGATCTCCACCGACAAGGTCGATACGGAGGTGCCTTCGCCGGCTTCAGGAGTCCTGTCCGAAATTCTTGTTGGAGCCGGAGAAACGGTGGCGGTTGGTACCGCTCTGGCTGTGTTGACAGAGGAATTCGCCGACGGCGATGTACCTGATGCGCCGGTTGCCGTCGAGACGCCAGACGTAGCAGGTTCGGATCAAGCTCCGGCTGTCGCGGCAACGTTGGTCGCGGCCGCAACTCCAGAACCGCCGAAGGCCGACCCCGCCGAGCAGTCGACGGCCGTCGCTGCCGCACCTGAGCCGGACGGGTCAAGGCGAAGTGTTCTATCGCCGATCGTTCGAAAACTCGCCGCAGACAACGACGTCGATGTTGCAATGGTTCGGGGAACCGGCGACGGCGGTCGAATCAGCCGGAAAGATATCGAACTGTTCATTTCGAACCGTCGAGACTCCAGCGGAGGGGAGACGCCACACGATGCTGTGCCTGAGCCGGCACCATCGCAGCCTGTCGAACAAGCGGAGGCAGAACCGGTGCCCATAGAGGCAGCCAAGCCCGTCCCGGTCTTCGGATCCGGAGATATTCAGGAGATTTCACGTTTGCGAGGGCGAATCGCAGCAAACATGGTGAAGGCCAAACAAACTGCAGCCCACGTCTGGACCTCGGTCGAAGTCGACTACGAGCGCGTTGCGGGAGCGCGCATGGTTCACAAATCCGCTTTCAAGGATGCCGAAGGCTTCTCGCTGACCTATCTGCCGTTCATCGTGCGCGCAACAGTGGACGCGCTTGCTGCGTATCCGGCTGTCAACTCCCTGTTTGACATCGAAGCTGGTACACACACCTTCAGCCGTTCAGTTCATCTTGGGATTGCCGTTGACCTTGACCAAAAGGGTCTCGTTGTAGCGACCGTGCGGGACGCCGATGCCATGACCCTCAAGGGTGCTGCCAGAGCGATCCGGGCTGTTGCGGCAAAGGCAAGGTCAAACAAGCTCATGCCAGACGATCTTGCAGGGTCGACATTCTCAGTAACGAATCCTGGTCCTTTCGGCTCGTTCATGTCCGCGCCGATTATCAATGTCCCGAACTCGGCAATTCTGAGTACCGACACGGTTGTGAAGCGCCCTGTCGTTGTCGAAATGCCAGACGGCTCAGATGCCATAGGAATTCATCATGTTGGGTATCTCGGCTTGAGCTGGGATCACAGGGTGTTTGACGGGTCAACTGCCGTGCTGTTCCTGAATCGCATCAAGACCAACCTCGAAACTTGGGATTGGGAGCAAGAACTCTCATGACCTTGACGGCGAACCTACCGACCATGCGTACGCGCTGGCTCGGGAGGGTGCGCTACGACGAAGCATGGGATCTTCAGAAGGCCATTTGGGAAGGCCGAGCGACGGGGAGATCGAGGGACGACTACATCCTTCTTCTTGAGCATCCTCACACCTACACGGTTGGTCGCAACGGTGACGGCTCAAACCTGACAATCCCAATCGAGGATTTGGCGGCACTTGGCGCAGCCGTGGTTGATGTTGATCGCGGCGGAGATATCACCTACCACGGCCCAGGGCAGCTTGTGGGATATCCGATTGTTGCCATTCCAAAGCTAGAAGGTGGTTACGACGCTGTCGGTCACGTCAGGCGAATCGAGTCCGTCCTCATCGCAACACTTGCCGATCTCGGGGTTGATGCGTGGACCGAGTCCGGATTCACTGGCGTATGGACGACCAAGGGCAAGGTCGCAGCAATTGGCGTGCGTGCATCGCGCGGTGTCTCGATGCACGGCTTTGCGTTGAACGTTGACCCTGATATGTCCTACTTCGGGAACATTGTGCCTTGCGGAATTCCAGACAGGCCTGTGACATCTTTGACCGAACTTCTCGGTCGGTCAATCTCGATCGAAGAAGTGATCGAGACCGTGGTGCCTCATCTCGCCGCGCTCTCGAGCCTCGATGGGAACGAGGTCCAGCTTGGAGCGTTCGTGCGGGGCTCTGCTAGGCATTCCTATGAGGTTGATCGCATGGTAGAACAGGGTGTCTTTTCACCTGCCACCGCCGCTGGTGTACCGCTCATGATTCGAGGGCTTCTCGCAGGCGAACCAGAAAAGCCGTCGTGGATGAAGGTCAAATTAGACCTGACGGACGAACGATTTCTCGAACTCAAGCGTCTCAACGCAAAGCTTGATCTCAACACCGTGTGCGAGGAGGCCGGTTGTCCCAATATTTACGAGTGCTGGTCGTCTGGGACCTCGACTTTGATGCTGCTTGGCGATGTATGCACCCGCGCATGTTCGTTCTGCGATGTGAATACGGGGAAGCCTGGAGAGGTGGATGCTGATGAGCCTGTCAGGGCTGCAGTCGCTGTTGAGCAGATGGGTTTGAGCCACGCCGTCCTCACCTCGGTCAACCGAGACGACCTCCCCGATGGCGGAGCGTCGATCTTCGCAGCGACGATGGACGAGATCCGCGCACGTCTGCCGGAATGCAATGTTGAGGTGCTCATACCAGACTTCAAAGGTGACACGGATGCCCTCGAGACGGTGATGTCCGGCAAGCCTTCGGTCCTCAATCACAACACGGAGACGGTGCTTCGCCTCCAGCGTGAAATCAGAACCGCCGCAAATTACGCACGATCTCTGGCACTACTCGCTCGAGCGAGGTGGCTGCTGCCATCAGGTACGGTAAAGTCTGGTCTCATCGTCGGTATGGGGGAGACCGACGATGAGATTGTCGGAGCCCTCGCTGACCTCAATGCCGTCGGTGTCGACATTGTCACCATTGGCCAGTACCTGCGGCCCACAGCGCACCATCGCACGGTTGATCGATACGTTCACCCCGATGTTTTTGACGACTACAAGAGGCACGGTGAGGCGTTTGGGATTGCCCATGTCGAGTCTGGTCCGCTGGTGCGCAGTTCGTATCACGCCAAAGAGGCGCTCGGAGCCGTCGATTGACCGATTTCGGCCGACGAATCGCCGCGGCAGCCAGCGCAATGAGTGCCGCAGGAATTGATGCGTTGTGCGTGTCGGTTGGGTCGGATCTGCCCTACCTGACTGGTTACCGAGCCCATATTTCGGAGCGGTTGACGATGCTGGTCTTGGACGGAGACGGAACGGCAACAATCGTCATTCCGAAACTTGAGGCGCCAAGGGTTCAGCCGCGGGGCCGCGCATTTGCGGTCCATCCGTGGGAGGAGACTGACGATCCTGTTGGAATCGTGGGACAGTTGGTTGGGCGGGCGACCAGGGTGGCGATTGGGAGCCAAACATGGTCGCGTTTCGCACTTGCCCTTCAGGCACAGGATCGACGCAGATCATGGGTCGACGCTGAGGATGTGATGGCCGGTCTCCGCATCGTGAAGTCTGCTGGGGAGATATCTGCTCTTCGAAACGCAGCTACAAGCGTCGACCGCGTCGCGGATGAGATCAACGAGATGAGGTTCTCCGGAAGGACCGAACTTGATGTGGCCCGCGAAATCACCGACCGAACCATCGCGGCAGGGCATCAATCCGTCGAGTTTTGCATAGTCGCTAGCGGCCCGAACGGGGCTTCGCCACACCACACAGCGTCCGATCGGGTCATAGAGGTTGGCGATGCGATCGTGGTCGACTTCGGGGGGTATCAGGAAGGGTATTGCTCAGACACAACGCGGATGTTCGTCGCTGGCGAACCAACGGCCGACTTCAAGGAGGCGTATGCGGTCCTTCGTGAAGCGCATGCTTCGGCGGTGACATTTGCTGGGAACTGGAGAGAAGTAGGTCACACGGCATCGCAGATTGATGCGCACGCGAGACAGATCATTGGAGCAGCCGGCTATGGGGACCGTTTTATTCACCGACTTGGGCATGGGATTGGTCTTGACGGACACGAGAGGCCGTACCTCGTTGATGGGGATGACACGCTTATCGAACCAGGCATGGCGTTCTCGATCGAGCCTGGTATCTACACACCAGGGGAGTGGGGAATGCGCATTGAGGACATCGTTGTGGTCAACGACACCGGTGTTGAGTCATTGAACAATTCGGATAGAAACCTGCGGGTCGTTTCGTGACGGAACCCCAGCCGCTAGCGCCGCGGCCGACCCGAGCATATTTTGGCGTGACCAGCGGGAACATATTCCCGCGAGCCACGCCAAAACGTCCGAGATTGCCTTGGGTGGGGACTGAGTGCAGCTCGCTGCGAGGCGCTTGTACTCTGGCTCGGACGGCATTGAAGGAGAGCACATGACCCGAGCGATTGACCAGCTTGCGGCAGACACAATCCGAACACTTTCTATGGACGCCATCCAGCGCGCAAACTCTGGCCATCCAGGAATGCCGCTTGGGATGGCGGATATCGCCGTGGTGCTCTGGTCAAAGTATCTCAAGGTCGATCCGGCTGATCCGACATGGCGCGATAGAGACAGGTTCATCCTCTCGAACGGCCATGGGTCAATGTTGCTGTATTCACTCCTCCACTTGAGTGGTTTCCCACTTTCGATGGAGGACATCAAGGACTTCAGACAGTGGGGCTCTCACACACCAGGGCACCCGGAGGTTGACCAGGAACGAGGAATCGAAACCACCACGGGTCCTCTCGGTCAGGGCATCGCAACGTCTGTCGGCATGGCTATCGCGGAGGAGCACCTCTCAGCGGTCTATGGTCCCGATCTGACCGACCACAGAACGTACGTGTTCGTGGGTGACGGAGACCTCATGGAAGGGATCTCGTCTGAAGCTGCCTCACTTGCTGGTCACCTGCAGCTAGGAAAGCTCACCGTCTTCTACGACGACAACTCAATCACCATCGACGGTTCAACTGACCTTGCATTCTCTGAGGATGTTCCGGCGCGATTTGAGGCCTATGGCTGGCACACGATGACGATCGATGGACACGATCGATCCTCAATTGCCGGAGCAATCGAGGATGCCATCGGTGAATCGAATCGTCCAACACTTATCGCGTGCAAGACGCATATCGGCTTTGGAGCCCCGACGAAGGTCGACTCGGCTGCCGCCCACGGATCGCCTCTAGGACCCGATGAGATCGCCGCGGCGAAGGCGGCGATTGGCTGGGATACTCCCGAGTTCGAGGTTCCTGGCGATGTATATGAATTCTTTTCGATTGCCATGCAAAGGGGTGCGATCGCTAGGGCCGAGTGGCAAACAAGAGTCGACGTCGCCGACCGCCAGAAGGTGAAGGACTGGAACGCGGCGTGGAACCCACTACCGGTAGCTCTTTCGGCTCCACCCGCTGAGCCCGGCACGCTGGTTGCGACCCGCTCCTTGTCGCAGAAGGTGATCAACGAGCTCGGCGCACAGCGTTCTGAGCTCATGAGTGTATCAGGGGACCTTGCCCCATCCACGAACAGTTTGTTCAGCGGATCGAGCGATTTCACCGCTACGAATAGGAGCGGCCGCAACATCAGGGCAGGAATTAGAGAGCACGCCATGGGTGCGATCGTGAACGGCCTTGCGCTGCACGGAGGCTCCGGAGGCTTCGGGGCAACCTTCCTGACCTTCAGCGACTATATGAGGCCCGCAGTTCGTCTGGCGGCACTTATGGAGATCCCTTCTGTCTTCGTTTGGACTCACGACTCGATCTTCCTAGGCGAAGACGGACCAACTCACCAGCCCATCGAACATCTTGCCGCGCTGAGGGCCATCCCTGGGCTGTACGTTTATCGACCAGCTGACCCAACTGAAACTGCCGTGTCATGGCAGGAGGCCGTGAACCGCACAGACGGTCCCTCAGCGGTCGTCCTGACAAGGCAGGGTCTTCCTGTGCCCGAGACCCCTCCCTCAACCGCCGATGTCGCGATGGGTGGATACGTCAGGCGCACCGGGGATGATGTCGTGATTGTGGCGACTGGCTCAGAGGTCAGTGTCGCCGAGGGAGCAGCCTCGGTGCTGTCTGAGTCCGGAGTCTCGGTCAGGGTGGTTTCGATGCCATGCGTTGAACGCTTTCAAGAGCAATCCGACGTATATCGTGCGTCTGTCCTCGGCTCGGATCTTCCTGTGTACACACTTGAGGCCGCTGCGACGCTCGGCTGGGACCGGTTCACGG
>JAQCAA010000075.1 GCA_027728645.1 Actinomycetota bacterium
TCCTCTGTCCTCTGTCCTCTGTCCTCTGTCCTCTGTCCTCTGTCCTCTGTCCTCTGTCCTCTGTCATCTGTTCTCCGATGAGGAGTATCCTCTGCCTACATACCTCTTTCAGGGCAGGGTGCAATTCCCGACCGGCGGTGAAAGTCCGCGAACCCCAATAGGGGCCGATCTGGTGGGATTCCAGGGCCGACGGTGAGAGTCCGGATGGAAGAAAGGGGACGCTTGATGCGTCGCGCTGTCGACATAGTCGACGGTCTTGGCGTGGACGAGTTGATGCTTGCTGCGATTGACGCGACGCGTTCGACGTACCCGCATCCGAATCCACGGGTGGGAGCCGTCATCGTGACACCGGATCACACGGTGTTGTCACTTGGCGTCTGTCATGGGGACGGGCTCGCTCACGCAGAGACGACCGCTCTCGACGCCCTTTCGGATTCTTCTCTAGCCAAGGGTGCAACTGCAATCGTCACCCTCGAGCCGTGCAGCCATCAGGGCCGAACCCCTCCGTGCACCGATGCTCTCATCAATGCGGGGATTGCCAAAGTTGTTGTCGGTGCCGTAGACCCAGACCCGAGGGTCTCGGGATCCGGTATTCGGCGGCTCAGCGAGGCGGGCGTTGAGGTGTTGACAGGGATCGCCAACGAGGCTGTTATCGCCGCTGACCCTGCGTACTTTCACCACCGCCAGTTCGGAATCCCTCGCGTGACCCTGAAGATGGCAGCGACTCTCGATGGACAAGCAGCTGCCCTCGATGGCACCTCACAGTGGATTACCTCAGCCGAGGCCCGCGACGACGTCCATCGTTTGCGTTCAGAGAACGACGCGGTTCTGGTCGGTGCAGGGACTGTCATCGCCGACGACCCTTCCCTCACAGTGAGACGTGACGGCTATGAAGGTCCCCAACCGCTTCCGATAGTCGTCGTCGGGAACCGGGAGATACCTCGGGAGTCCAAAGTCATGGAACGCGATCCACTGATGTACGGGCTCGAGACCCAGGGTTCTGTTGACCTCGCCGAGATGCTCAAGGATCTTGGCTCGCGAGGAATCATGTCCGTGCTCGTCGAAGGGGGGCCAACGCTTGCCCGTTCGTTCGTGACTTCGGGGACCGTTGATTCCTTCGTGTGGTATGTCGCGGCGAAGCTCGCTGCAGGGACGGGGTTCCCCGCAATCGCTGGCCGCTTCGAGTCAATTGCTGAGGCGCTCGATCTCATCGTTGTGGATGTTCAGATGGTCGGTCCCGACATCCGCGTTACGGCTGTCCCAACGGAGGGGTCCGCCTGATGTTTACCGGAATTGTCACTGAGATCGGAAAAGTGGAAACTGTTGAGCTGCTGGACGGGCGCATGCTCTTCACATTCCTCGCACCTCGCACAGTGACGGACCTCGAGACAGGTGATTCGATCGCTGTCAACGGTGTTTGCCTGACAGCAACAAGCGTGACGGACCGGACTTTCAGTTGTGAAGCGGTTACTGAAACACTCGATCGGACAAACGTCGGACAATTTGGCGAGGGGACGCTGGTGAATCTGGAACGCCCGATGCAGGCATCTGGCCGATTCGACGGTCACGTCGTGCAGGGGCATGTTGATGGAGTCGGAACGGTGAGATCTGTGGAGGCCGAAGGCGATGCGGCGAGGATCCGAATACAGATCCCGTTTGATCTCGCTCGATATGTCGTGGAGAAGGGTTCGATTGCCATCGATGGAACGAGCCTGACGGTGACAGCGGTGTCGAACCCCAATGAGCCAGATTCCTGGGTTGAGATCGTTCTGATCCCGCACACCATCGAGAACACCGTGCTCGGAAGCAAGTCGGCGCAGGACAACGTGAATCTGGAGATGGATGTGTTCGCGAAGTACATAGAACGAATGACGGAGATGAACCAATGAGTCTCAACACGATCGAGGAAGCAGTCAAGGCCATAGCGCGAGGCGAGTTCGTCGTGGTGGTGGATAGCGAGCACCGAGAGAACGAAGGCGACCTGATTCTCGCGGCCGAAATGGTGACGCCGGAAAACATCGCCTTCATGGTGCGGTACACATCCGGCTTGATCTGCCTTCCAGCCGAGGGAGAGATTCTCGACAGACTCGGGTTGCCTCTGATGGTTCTCGAGAACACTGACACTCACCACACCGCGTTCACGGTGTCAATCGACTACGCCTTGGGAACGACGACTGGGATCTCTGCGGCCGATCGAGCAGAAACCATTCGGGCCGTCGCGAGGGACGGTGCATCGGCGAAGGACTTTTCGCGGCCAGGCCACATCTTCCCCCTTCGCTATCAAGAAGGAGGGGTGCTCATTCGGCCAGGGCATACAGAAGCAGCGGTCGATCTCGCACGCCTGGCTGGTCTCAAACCTGCTGGTGCGTTGTGTGAAATCGTGAATGACGACGGCACGATGGCAAGGGGAGACACTCTCGAAGCATTTGCCAGGGATCATGGAATTGTCATGATTTCGATAGACGATCTCGTCGCCTATCGATGGAGGACTGAGGGAATCGTCAAGCGGGGTCCTTCGGCATCACTCCCGACAAAGCGTGGCGTGTTCAAGGTGATTGGATACGAGTCTGCTATCGGCCCAGCCCAGCACGTTGCCCTCGTGATGGGCGAAGTCGAGGGCAAATCCGATGTGATGACACGGGTCCACTCAGTGTGTCTTACAGGAGACGCCTTCGGTTCACTCAGGTGTGACTGCGGCGCCCAGCTTGATGAATCTATGAGACGCATAGCTGAAAAGGGCGAGGGTGTGCTCGTGTACAACACATCACACGAGGGCAGAGGAATAGGAATCATCAATAAGATCGCCGCCTACAACCTGCAAGAACAAGGCATGGATACTGTCGACGCCAACCGAAGCATTGGACGCGCAGACGACAGCCGCCACTACGGAGTGGACGCCCAAATACTGCACGATCTGGGTATCAAGAGCGTCACCCTTCTCACAAACAACCCTGACAAGATTGCACAATTGGCTCGGTTCGGCATCGAAGTCAGCGGGCGCGAGTCTCTGTGGGTCGGGGAAACCGAAGAGAATCGTGACTACCTCGCCACCAAGGCGTCTCGCATGGGGCACATTCCCGAGGGCCTGTCCAATGAGGGCTGACAACGCGGAACATAACGATGAGAGCGCTGAGGGATTGAGGATCGCCGTTGTTGCGAGCGCGTTCAACGCGTCGATCACAAAGGGACTCACCGCAGGTGCCGTGGACTGGCTTGAGACCGCTAATGCACACGAGGTCTTCGTGGTACAGGCTCCTGGCGCGTTCGAGTTGCCTCTTGTCGCCCAACGCCTTGCTTCAATGGGGTACGACGCCGTGATTTGCCTTGGCGCAGTGGTCGAAGGCGACACCGATCACTATGAGCATGTTGCTCACAGGACATCCGAGGGCCTCATGAGGGTCCAACTCGACACCGGAATACCCGTCTCCTTTGGCGTCTTGGTGGTGACGGAACGAGAGCACGCCATCGAGCGCTCGAAGCCGGGATCGGGCAACAAGGGCATGGAAGCAGCCAAGGCCGGTGTCGCCGCGGCAAATACCCTCCGCCGACTCGGACCGAAGTGAACACAGGGAACCAGAATGTGGCGTGCCTACTGACTGGTTCTCGCTAGCCTCACGGCATCACATAGTGCAAGAGGAGGCGCCTGCTTCCCACCCAGCCACCGCTTCAGGTGCCGTTGGGTCCGAACCCCATCCCGGTGTTTTGCCGTCGGAGGGTGTTTCTGTAGGCGGCACCTCAGCAGAAACAACCAGGAGGTACTGCCATCTCGGAACCACGGGTAAATGATCGCATTCGCGTCAAGCGCGTCAGGCTCATAGCGCCAGACGGTGGTCAGGTAGGTGAAAAGGACATCGAAGAGGCTCGCTGGCTCGCTGCTCAGCTTGGTCTCGACCTCGTGGAAGTTGCGCCGGATGCCAGACCCCCGGTCGTACGGATGATGGACTATGGAAAGTACAAGTACGACCTTTCCGTGAAGGCGCGTGAATCACGGAAGAAGCAAACCCGCAACGTCGTCAAAGAAGTCCAGTTCCGCCCAAAAATCGGAAAAGCGGATTTCGATGTCAAACGCAAACGGGTTGTCAAGTTCTTGCGTCAAGGCGACAAGGTGAAGTGCACGATGCGGTTTCGTGGGCGCGAGGTTGCGCATCCGGAACTCGGTCGAGTGATTCTTCAACGCCTTTTCGAGGAGATTGAGGACTACGCAGAGATCGAAACGATGCCGAGACTCGACGGTCGCAACATGGTCATGGTGCTCGCACCAGGCAAGAACATGCCAGCCGCCGACCTCGACAATGACGATGATGATCTTGGCCTTGACGGTCAATACGAGTTGGACCAGCACATCGAATCAACTGACGAATCATCCGAAGCGGACCGTGTGCAACCAGAGGATGTCGTGGCTCCGGCCGCCGATCGAGAAGAAGATTCGACGACGGAACTCATCGAGCCCAATGAAACGCCAGTGGACGAAGACGACGGCGAGATAGCCGCCGAGAACGAAGAGTCCGACGACTCGGTCAAAGCCGAGTAGTACAGGAGACACAATGCCGAAAATGAAGACTCACAAAGGCGCTGCCAAGCGCTTCAAGCGAACCGGCGGTGGCAAGATCAAACACCGCAAGGCGTGGCACGGCCACAATCGCTATAAGAAGTCGAACTCTCGCTGGCGCCGAGCCAAAGGAACCGGAATCCTCAGCGGCGGCGACGAGAAGCGTATGGACAGATTGATCGGAAAGTAGGAAGCAACGATGGCACGTGTAAAGCGTTCAGTGAACGCGCGCAAGAAGCGCAAAAAGGTTATGGATCGTGCCTCTGGGTATACCGGGGCACGATCGAGAAGGTACAGGGCAGCTCGTGAGCAGGTCATGCATGCAATGCAAGACAGCTATGACCACCGGCGCGCACGCAAGGGTCAGTTCCGACGCCTGTGGATTCAGAGGATTAACGCCGCTGCGCGTCTCAACGGAACGACATATTCGCGCATGATGGCCGGTCTGAAGGCTGCCGATATCGAGGTCGACCGCAAGATGCTCGCGGACATGGCTGTACGAGATCCGGACGCTTTTGCTGCTCTCGTCGAAGTGGCTTCGGCCGCTACCGCCGAATAGCGCAGCGCCTATTGGCGGAAGGGCCCGGTCGACGAGCTCGTCCTAGCGCGAGCGCCTTGACGATTACACCGTGAACGAAATAATCTCCTCATCGAAGAACGAAACCGTCAAGCGGGTAGCGCGCCTCAAGCGATCGAGAGGCAGAAGGGAGAGCGGCGACGTTCTGCTCGAAGGTCCCAACCTTTTCGATGCGGTGAATGCGGCCGGTATCGTTCCAGCGATCGTCCTTGCGACACCCGACGACGAGCGAACCATTTCTGCTTGTTCGAGGATCGATACGGTATTGCAGTTGGTGTCAGACCACGTTTTGGCCGCGATGGCAGATGCTGCTCATCCCCGGTCACCTGTTGTTGTCGTGCGTCAACCACTTTCAGCTGCGCTGAGCGAACGACACGTAGTCGTGATGGTCGATATCGCAGATCCTGGCAATGCAGGCACGATTATCCGGACTGCCGCCGCTTTCGGCTGGGCAGTGGGCTACACCCCAAATACGGTCGACGTCTGGAGCCCTAAGACTCTTAGGGCGGGAGCCGGTGCTCATTTTGCTACGGACCTCATCGCCGTCGATGACCTGGAGCACCTGGCTTCAGGCGCCCACACTGTCGTGGCTGCTGTGGCAGCGGGAGGCGAGCGCACGGTGTCGGCGAGCGGACCGTACGCGCTCCTCGTTGGTAGCGAGGCACACGGGTTGACTCCGACTGAGATTGGGCACGCTTCAGTTCGGATGACGATTCCGATGGTCGGCCAAATGGAGAGTTTGAACGCGTCAGTGGCTGCTGGCATCGCGATGTTCCATCTCTCAGGATGATGCTCCCTCCACCGGCGCATGGCTAACCTCTCCCACCCATGACCCACCTTGAAGAATTGCTCGCAGTCGCCCCATCTCGCATCTCGGAGGCCATGACGATTGCCGAACTTGATGCCCTTGATGCAGAGTTTGTGGGCCGAAGCTCTGCGATTGCAGCAGCGCGACGGAGTCTCGGGGAAATAGCGGACGGCGCAGAACGCGGCCTAGCCGGTAAATCGATCAACCAAATCGCTACACAAATCAGCGCCCTTCTCGATGCGAGGCGAAGCGATCTTCTTGGTGCCCAGGAGTCCCGGCGTTTGTCAGAGGACGCCGTGGACGTGACACTCCCAGGTAGACGAATTCCCAGAGGAACCCACCACCTGGTCCAGTCGACAATGGACGAGATTGTCGACATTTTCGTTGGTCTTGGTTACACCGTCGCCACGGGACCCGAGGCCGAAACGGAGTACTACAACTTCACAGCGCTCAATATCCCTAGGACACATCCGTCGCGGCTTGAGAGCGACACCCTGTACTTGGATTATGGAGGGAAGAAGGACGAGGTTCTTCTGCGAACCCACACCTCGCCGATGCAGGCGAGATACATGGAGAAACACGACCCACCGACGTTCGTTGTCGTCCCTGGCCGTGTCTTTCGATCGGATGCCGTGGACGCAACGCACTCACCGGTGTTCACTCAGCTCGAGGGTCTCGCCGTAGATACGAACATCACCCTCGCCGATCTCAAAGGCACCTTGGCTTCTTTCGCTCAGCAGTTCTTCGGAACGGACACGAAGGTCAAGTTCATTCCCCACTACTTTCCATTCACAGAACCGTCAGCCGAAATGCATGCCTACACGAACGGTCGATGGATTGAACTCCTTGGATGCGGCATGGTGAACCCAGCCGTGTTTGAGAACGTTGGATATGACCCTGCCGTCTACACAGGTTTCGCGTTCGGTATGGGTATGGAACGGATGGCGATGGTGCGGCACGGCATCACCGATTTGAGAACACTCCTTGCATCTGACCGGCGAGTGTTGGAGCAGTACCGATGAAGCTCACACGTTCCTGGCTTGACGACTTCGTCTCGATTCCTTCTCAGGATCCAAACGACCTTGTCGAAGCTTTTGAAAGCATGGGTCACGAGATCGAGGACTGGCATGTGATCGAGCCCGCGTTCACAGGTGTCGTCGTTGGACGCGTTCTGGAGGTCGCTGCGCACCCGAATGCCGACAAAGTCAGGATTGCTACGGTCGACGTCGGAATTGAGATTCTTGAGATTATCTGCGGTGCCTGGAATTTCGAGGCAGGGGCGATCGTCCCTGTGGCTGTCCCCGGAGCGATTCTCGGTGAAGATTTCGAGATCACGAGACGCGTGATCAGGGGGATTACCTCCCACGGAATGATTTGTTCAGAGGTAGAACTCGGGCTGGGGGACGAAGCGGACGGCATCATGGTCCTCAACGGCGATTACCCCCACGCAGTTTCGGCGATTGGGAAGGACTTCGCATCTGTCGTTGGGCTTCCTGACACGTACTACGAGATCAATGTGACTCCCAACAGGCCTGATTGCCTCTCGGTGTACGGGCTGGCCAGGGACCTCTCGGCGCTGTATCAGATTCCGCTGAGGGACCATCACATCGATGTGGAGGAATCTGGAGCACCCAACGATGTGGCAGTCACCATCGACGTGCCGGAACTGTGTGGACGGTTCGCCGGTCGCAGGGTGAGGGACATCACGGTCGGCCCTTCGCCTCACTGGATCAGGTGGCGGCTCACTCAGGCTGGGATCAGACCTATATCGAACGTGGTAGACGCCTCCAATTACGCAATGGTCGAATTTGGATATCCGACCCACGCTTTCGACGTAGATCGTTTAGGGACCAATATCGTCGTGAGGCTCGCTGCAGAGGACGAACACATCGTCACGCTCGATGAGCGAGAACGGTCTCTGACACCGTCAGATCTCGTCGTGACCGACGGAATCACTCCGGTGGCAATTGGGGGAGTGATGGGCGGTGCCGCAACCGAGGTGCACCTTGGAACCTCTGATGTTTTTATCGAGGCTGCCCATTGGGATCCGGCTACGATCCTCGTGTCCTCCCAACGGCTTGGTCTCGGGAGCGAAGCTTCCAAACGGTTTGAACGAGGGGCCGACCCTTCCTTTTGTGCTCTCGCTGCCGATCGCGTCGCTCAGCTTCTGGCTTTGACTGCAGGGGGCAAGGCTGCTCCGAACCCAGTGGACGAAGATCCTGCGGCGATTGCCCCCTGGACGATCAGCTACCCACTCTCGGAAACCTCTCGCATACTTGGCATCGCGATTGACTCTGCCACTACAACCGATCTCCTGACGAGGATGTCGTTCGGCGTAGAAGGCATCGATCCACTTAGCGTCACCGTTCCAACGAGACGCCCAGATATCGAAAAACCAATCGACCTCGTCGAGGAAATCGCGAGACTCCATGGGTTCGATTCGATCCCAGCTACGGTGCCAAGCGGGCCAGGTGGGGGACTTCCCTATGAGGAAAAACGGATCCGAACCATTCGAGAGGTCATGGTCGGCGCAGGTTTCTATCAGACAATGACGTTCTCATTCATCGGAGCGCACGACCTCGACCGATTGTCGCTACCGGACAGTCATCCTGCCAGATCAGCTATCCCGGTCGTGAACCCGTTGAACGAGACCGAGGGCGTCATGCGAACGACGCTTATCCCAGGATTGCTGAAGGCAGCAGATTCAGCCCTCGGACGAACATCAAACGAGGTGAGGCTTTTTGAAGTCGGCAAGGTCTTCCTCGATGGACCGAATGCAATCCCAGATCAGCCCGAGCGCCTCGGCTTCATCCTTGCGGGCGATCCAGAGAGCCGGTGGCACAGCGAAGCGTCTGAATTCACGGTCTTTGATGGGACGGGAACGTGGGAGGTCGTTGCGGACGCACTGAACGTCCACGATGGGTCGCTACGCCAATCGTCCTTGCCGATGTTTCACCCAGGCAGATGCGCACAGATTCTGATGGGCGAGGACGTGGTGGGTACCGTCGGAGAGCTTCATCCAGAGGTCGCGAGCGCATTCGGACTTGCAGGAAGAGTTGTCATCGGCGAAGTCGAACTTTCCAAGTTGGTCGCTGAACGTGGGCCCTGGACCTATGTCCCGCCAAGTGTCTTTCCCCCAGTTGTGTTCGACATGGCGTTCATTGTTGACAAGGCCGTTGCCGCACAAGCCGTCGTCGATGTCGCACGGACCGCTGCCACTGATTTGCTCGAAAGCGTGACGGTATTTGACGTGTTCGAAGGTGGATCCATCGATGTTGCAAGAAAGTCAATAGCTCTGCGATTCTGGCTTCGGGCCCCCGACCGCACTCTTTCAGAGGCAGAAACCGGTCCGGTGCTTCGAAACATCGCTCAGGCGGTCGAAACCCATTTGGGCGGCGAACTCAGGGGAGCAGTCTGAACCACCGTCTCAGCCAGCGTGAGGTAGCTGAGACTCTCTCTGGCAGCCCAACCGAATGTGCTGCGGCATTGCTCGGCTCGACGGTGATGACACAGGTCGGCGGCGATCGTGTTTCGATTCAACTCAGCGAAGTCGAGGCATACGGCGGAAGGTTCGATCCAGCGAGTCACGCATTTGGTTCTCGCACCAATCGGAACGCACCGATGTGGGGACCACCAGGCACACTGTATGTCTATCTCTCCTACGGGATTCATTGGTGCGTCAACATTGTCGTTGGCCCCATGAACGAACCGAACGCGGTCCTGATACGTGGCGGGGTGGTAGTCCAGGGGCAAGGCGTTGCCGAACGTCGACGTGGACGGACAGACCACCTGTCAGATGGCCCTGGCAAGGTTGGGCAA
>JAQCAA010000076.1 GCA_027728645.1 Actinomycetota bacterium
TCTGTATCGAGAGGGAAAGGCCCGCGTTCGACAAGCCCCTGCCCACGAAGAGCGTCCCTCAGCTCCCCTATCCGTTCGGTGTCCCAGTCGCGCAGTAGAAGGTCCTTCGCCCCCATTCCAACGGCGTCGAGAGCGTCGTCAACGCCGTCGACGAAGACCGAAACTACGGCCTCAGATGACGGCAAGGAGACCAATTCGACCGCAGCAGAGACGGTGCTTCTGCTTGTTCGTAGAAAGCGCGCCCTCGTGAACGAAAGAGCATTGAGGACATCCATCCGGCTCCCGTCGTCGAGAATCGTCACGCGCCAGCCAGCGACCTGCTGCTTCGTGATTGCCTTGACATGTGACGGATTAATCACATACGCGGGAGCAACAATCGTCCCATCGCCGCTGGCAAGAATTAGGCCTCCCTTTTGAGCATCGAGTACATCAGATGGGGTAGGTGACGGGACCTCTACGACGAGCGTTCCCTCCCGTCTACGAGTGGACGCCCAAATCTCGTTTACCGAGTCTGCTGGCCGCAGCTGCAGAAATGTGATGTCGGTCATCTCGCACCTTGCTTGTGAGGAATGGCAGCGTACCCATCATCGGTGGCGGCGTGAACGGCGTCTGCGAGCAGAGGGCCGTCCACCCATTCATCTGTGAGGAACTCGGGATACACGGGCAGCCTTGGACGCAGCGAGAAGCCGTGGCTCGAAGTTACTTCGTCGAGTCTGTCCAGCTGGGGCCACGGTGCCTCCGGGTTGACCCAGTCAATGGTGAGTGGGCTCACACCACCCCAGTCGTTGATGCCTGCTTCCAGATAGACAGAGAAATCCGCCGTCAGGTTTGGAGGCACCTGGAGATTCGTTTCTGCCCCGAGGATCCACCTCGCAAGAGCAACGACCCTGACGAAGTACGGAATCTCTGGCTCTGGTCTGAAACGCATGCGGGTGTCGGCTTTTGCTCTGAAGTTCTGGATAATGAATTCTTGAATGTGACCATGTTCGCTCTGAAGGTCAGCAAGGGCGAACAGGCTGTCGACGATCTCACCAGGCGTCTCTCCGATTCCGACCAGGATTCCCGTTGTGAAGGGAACCCTCTGCCGGCCTGCTTCCCTAATCGTCTCGACCCTGACTGCAGGGACCTTGTCGGGACAGTTGAAATGCGGCATGCCGGGTTCGGTCAGCCTGTCGGAGATGTTTTCGAGCATCATCCCCATCGACAGGTTTGTCGGCCTCAGCCTCTCGATGTCGGTCCGGCTCATCACGCCGGGATTGGCGTGAGGAAACAGTCCCGTCTCTTCTCGGATGAGCTCGGACATCATCGCTACATACTCAATCGTCGAAGCTGCGCCTTGAGATTCGAGGAACGCGGCAGCCTGAGGCCACTTGTCCTCTGGTCTGTCACCAAGCGTCAGGAGGGCCTCGGTGCAGTGCATCTCATCACCGGCCTTCACGATGGCGAGCACGTCGTCTGGGGTGAGGTACTCGCCTCCGTTCCCTGGCGGTTTGACGAACGTGCAATACGTGCACGTGTCCCGACAGAGCGTCGTGACAGGAACAAACACCTTGCGGGAATAGGTGATTGTCTTGCCATGGCCCTCGTCGCGTAGGGACGAAGATGTGGCAAGCAACTCAGTTGCGTCCACCGAGGGATCGAGCAGCGACAGCGCTAGTTCTGGGTCAGGCATTCCGAGCACGGGTTGAAGGTATCACGCACGAGCAACCACGCGAACGACGAGCGATACGGGTGTTTGAGGCTTCGCCAAGTACCCTCGATCAGATGCGACGCAGGACATCTCATTTCATCGCAGTCGCCCTCCTCGCTACTGCTTGCTCTTCGACAACTTCCGACTCTTCTTCCACAACAGAGCCGTCTTCAACGACATCAACATCGACAACGCTTCCGTCAGATGAAATATGCAAGATCGGTGACCTCCGCTTTGGCGAAGAGGGACTGGTCGCAGCACTCGGAGAGGACGTCGGGGACGCAAACACGATTTCTAGTATCCGCTGGGAGGCATCAGCCTCCTGCGAGCGACTTACGGTCGCCTTCGCTTCGAGCTCAGGGGCACCGGCAAGCTCACTCGGGCCGACTGGCGTGTCGGTCCTTGCCTTCGCTGGGGTCATTCGTATCCAGCTTCCGCCAGAGCTCGATTTCACCGCAATTGCTGACATGTTGGCGGAAGGAGAGCTGGTGCATCGCGTTTTTGTCGTCAGATCCATGGATGGGAATCTCTCGATCGACATTCACGCTGTTGAGCAGCAAGCCATTGCCGCCCGGGCCTTCACCACAGGTTCTCCCTCGACGCTTGTCATCGACATCGCGGCCGCCGACACACCTTCTACCCGGTCAGAGGGCGCTACGTCGCCGGTCGCGATCGTGATGACTCCGTCACCTGGCCCAGCCCTCTACCCGGTGTCCATCGAGGGATACGCCGCGCCCGGTGCCAAGCGGCTTGAGATCGACTTCATCGGCGCAGATGACTTCACAGCCAATCGCACAATCCAGCTCATTGGATTCAATGACGCATGGCAAGGGTTCACCTCAGTGATAACCGACGGCCCTCAAGGCGAAACAACCCTGTTCGTAGGAACCCACGGACCAGAGGGCGACCAAGACGAAGGCGTGATCGTGGTCCTAGATCTGCCGTAAGCAGAGGACAGAGGTAGCGACGATAACCCGAATCCCGATAACCGAAGAACGGACAGCACTGACGGAGCCAGCGGGCGCAGCCCGAGCTCTGAAACGGTAGACGGTAAACGGTAAACGGTAGACGGTAAACGGTAGACGGTAGACGGTAAACATCTCTGAATCTGAGATCTGGCCCTCGCGCACCTGGCCCCTCCCAACATCCCTATGGTCGGTACATGTCGAATGATCTCACGTGGTTCAAAGTTGCAGACCTCGATGCCGTCGCCACCGGCACGGTCACCGTGGTCCAGGCTGGGCACCACACGATTGCTCTGTCTCGGACAGAAGAAGGTTTCGGGGCGATCTCAAATCGCTGCCCTCATCAAGGTGGACCGCTCGGCGAAGGACTCATCGAAGGCCAGCTGCTCATCTGCCCGTGGCACGGTTGGGAGTACGACCCTGTCTCTGGAGAAACGCCAGGACCCTTCGATGACCGCGTTCCATGCTTCCCGGTAGAGGAACGCTCAGACGGCATATGGGTTGGCGTCAAAGAACCAGAGAGCCACGCCGAGACACTCATGACCCAGCTTGTTGAGCGGCTCGTCTCAAGTGGAATCGACACCGTATTCGGCATCGTCGGACACTCGAATCTCGGGCTTGCGGATGCGCTGCGTGGAGCCGAGCAGCGAGGCGAACTCCGGTACTACGGCGTGCGTCACGAGGGTGCCGCCGCATTTGCCGCATCCGCCTACGGCAAGCTGACTGGCAAGCCAGCTGTTGCGCTCTCTATCGCAGGGCCTGGCGCAACGAACCTCTACACGGGCATGTGGGATGCCAAGCTCTCGAACACGCCGCTGCTCGCAATCACCGGCCAAATCCCGACGAAGCAACTAGGCACGAGAGCATTCCAGGAGGTTCCCCTTGAATTGGCCCTCGGACCGGTCGCGGGATGGACCAAACGGATGTCGGCGAGCGACGGTCCCGACGTCGCTACCCACATGGCACGATATGCGATATCGCAGAAGGACATCGCTCATCTCGTAGTGCCTGATGATGTCCAGCTCCTCGGACCTGTCGAGGCAGATCCTCCGAGTCGGATGCATCTGCCGAACCGGCTACAGCCAGCAGCCGAAGATATAGCCCAAATAGCCGCACTCCTTGACCAGTCATCAAACCCACTGTTTGTGGTCGGTCGAGGGGCAGCCGCGTACGCTGCAGATGTCATGGCCCTCGCTGAACATGTGGACGCAGCCGTTGCCACCACTTTCCCAGCGAAAGGATGCATCGACGAAAGCCGTCCACTGGCAACCGGCGTTCTCGGCCGTTCAGGTACCCCGGTATCGGCAGCGATGCAAACGAGATCGGATCTGATAGTGGTATTCGGCGGCGGGATGGCGCCTCACACCGGTATCACCCCAAAACGCACCGTCGTCCGCATAGATACGGACGCCCTTGCGTCTCGCAGAAACGGGCCGAACGTGGAAGTATTTGCGATGGCTGATGCTGGACTCACGGCTCAAGCCCTCATCGGTGCCACTGCGTCCAGGCAACGACCCGAGTTGCGAGACTGGCTCGAGAGCCGCACAAACTGGTGGGAGGATCGAAAACGGTCGCGGGTTGGGATCGATCGCGATGGCAGACTCACCGGTGCAGCGATCTTTGCCGCCCTGAAGCGTTACATACCCTCGGACGCTGTGACCGCTCTCGACGTAGGAAACTCGACCTATTCGTTCGGAAGGTACTTCGAAGCGAACGGTCAGCGAGTTGCGATGTCAGGTTGGCTCGGGTCAATCGGCTACGCACTACCGGCTGCAATCGGAGCGGCCGCCGCGTATCCGGACAAGACGATCGTGGCTATCGCAGGCGACGGAGGGTTCGGCCAGTACGCGATCGAACTTGCGACGGTTGCCTTGCACAATCTCAATGTCAAAGTCCTCGTCCTTAGCAACGACGAACTCGGAAAGATCACAGCCGAACAGCAACTTGCCGGCACACATGTGTGGGCCACAACTCTCAAGAACCCCTCGTGGGCGGGCATGGCCACATCCCTCGACCTTTTCGGCCAAAGGGTCGAAACCCCAGATGACCTCGAGGCCGGGATGAAGGCCCTGTTCGAACACAAAGGAGCGGGCCTCCTCGACATCCGCTCAAGCAAGCTTCAATACTGAGCGGGCGAAGTCCGTCAGAAGCTTTCAGCTGTCAGCTGTCAGCTGTCAAGAATCGGGCTGCGCCCGCTGGCTCCGCCAGTGCTGTCGGTTCTTCGGATATCGGGATTCGATCTAGCTGATCCGGTAGACGGTAGACGGTAAACGGTAGACGGTAGACGCAAGGCGCTGCCGCCTACATATTCCTTCGGTATTTTCCGCCTACGGCGAAGAGAGCGTCTGAAAGCTGCCCAAGTGAGCAGACCTTTGTTGCTTCCATCAGGGCTGCGAAGATGTTTTCTCCGTTGAGCGCAGCGTTCTGGACTTCTGCGAGTGCAATCTCGGATGTCTTGCGCTCTCGGTCGTGGAGAGCCTTCACATCTGCGATCAGCTGGTCCTTTTGGCCGTCGTCTGAACGGATCACTTCGTCCGGTGTCACGAACGGTGACCCTTCCTTCGAGAGGAAGGAGTTCACGCCGATGAGTTCAAGCTCTCCGCTGTCTTTCATGTGCTCGTAGCGCATCGACTCCTCTTGGATCTTCGACCGCTGGTACATCGACTCCATCGCCCCAAGGACGCCGCCGCGGTCGGTGATTCTGTCGAATTCCATGAGGACCGCCTCTTCGACGAGGTCGGTCAGTTCTTGAATGATGAACGAGCCCTGCATGGGGTTCTCGTTCTTCGCAAGACCGAGCTCGCGATTGATGATGAGCTGAATGGCGAGCGCCCTTCGGACAGAGTCCTCGGTTGGCGTGGTGACAGCCTCGTCGTATGCGTTTGTGTGGAGCGAGTTGCAGTTGTCGTAAATCGCATACAGCGCCTGGAGCGTGGTCCTGATGTCGTTGAACTCAATCTCCTGTGCGTGGAGTGACCTGCCAGATGTCTGGATGTGGTATTTCAGCTTTTGACCCGACCCGCCATAGATCTCGCGCATCGCCTTGGCCCAGATCCTGCGGGCTACCCGCCCGATGACCGCGTACTCGGGGTCAATACCGTTGGAGAAGAAGAAGCTGAGGCTCGGAGCGAAGTCATCGATATCCATGCCACGAGCGCGGAAGTATTCAACGAATGTGAAGCCATTGGCCAATGTGAACGCAAGTTGGCTAATCGGATTGGCTCCTGCTTCAGCCATGTGGTACCCGGAAATCGATACGGAGTAGAAGTTCCGAACCCCGTTCTCGATGAAGTACTCCTGAATGTCTCCCTGCATCCCGAGGGCGAACTCAGTTGAGAATATGCACGTGTTCTGCGCCTGATCCTCTTTGAGAATGTCTGCTTGGATCGTGCCGCGGACTGCGGCAATGGTCTCGGACCTGATCCGGCCGTATGTCTCGACATCAAGAATATCCGAGCCGGACATGCCGAGGAGCATGAGTCCAGAACCATCGTGACCAAGAGGCAGCTCCCCGTGGTACTCGGGTCTTTCGACGCCTCGGTCGGTGAAGATTGCGGCAACCCTGGCTTCAACGGTTGCTTCAAGGCCGTTCTCGATGATGTACCGCTCGCAGGCCTGATCCGTTGCGGTGTTCAGGAAGAAGGCGAGCATCATCGGCGCAGGTCCGTTGATGGTCATCGAGACTGATGTTGTTGGATCGCATAGGTTGAACCCTGAATAGAGCTTCTTGGCGTCGTCGAGTGTTGGCACCGAAACACCTGAGTTACCAACCTTTCCGTAGACGTCAGGGCGAGGATCTGGCTCGTGGCCGTACAGCGTCACCGAGTCAAATGCCGTCGAGAGCCGTGCGGCTGGCATGCCTGAAGCGAGGTAGTGGAATCGGCGATTCGTCTGCTCAGGTCCGCCCTCACCTGCAAACATCCTGGTGGGATCCTCCGCTTCGCGTTTGAACGGAAACACGCCAGCGGTGAACGGAAAATGGCCAGGAAGGTTTTCCTGCCTGAGCCACTCAACGCGGTCCCCCCACCCTCTGATCCTGGGATGGATCACCTTGGGGAACGTCGTGCCTGACATCGACTCAACGACGTTGCCAACCTCGATGGTCTTCCCCCTGACTTCGTACGACACGGTGGGCTCGGCGTACATCTGCGATGTGGCATCCCATGCATCAAGCTGGCTTTGAGTGTCTGGCGACAATTCGCCTGCAGACTCGACGATGAGGGCCGCTGCGTCCGGAGCCAGTTGCCTGACCCTGTTGGCAGCCTCGAGAGCCGACGCCGTTTCCGCAAACCGGGCGGTCTCTGCGTTGTATGTTCGAATCGTCTCTGAGATTTCCGATAGATACCGGACACGTGCTCGTGGGATAAGCGGTGCCGTGTTTGCGGTCCCTTTGCGGTGCTCGACTGGACCCAGTGCGCCTGGGAACGCGCTGTCGACCGCAGCCATGACGGCTTCGTAAAGCGTCTGGGTGCCTGCGTCGTTGAAACGGGACGCCACCGTCGCGTAGACCGGAAGGTCCGAGTCTTGGGCCTCGAACATCTTGTGATTCCGCTTGTATTGCTTTCGCACGTCCCGCAAAGCGTCGTCTGCCCCGAGCCTGTCAGCTTTGTTGATGGCGATCACGTCAGCAAAGTCGAGCATGTCGATCTTTTCGAGCTGCGTCGGAGCACCGTATTCGGGAGTCATCACGTATACGGCGACATCTGAGGAGTCGACAATTTGGGTATCGGACTGCCCGATTCCTGAGGTTTCGAGGAACACCAGGTCGTACCCAGCAGCCTTCACGATCGACACGGCGTCAGACACATGGGGTGACATGGACAGGTTTGCCTGTCTCGTGGCGAGTGACCGCATGTAGCACTGGTCGCCCTCCACGGCATTCATCCTGATGCGATCCCCGAGAAGCGCCCCGCCTGATCTCCTGCGAGACGGGTCGACCGAGATGATCGCTATTCGGTTGGAGGGGAAGTCCCTGCGGAACCGCAGTACAAGTTCGTCGACGATGGAGGACTTGCCAGAGCCACCCGTGCCGGTGAAGCCGACTACCGGCACCGTCCGGGCGTTCCCGAGATTCCTCAGGGCGTCGAGTACCTCTTTGCCTTCCTCTGGGTGGTTCTCGGCAACAGTGATCGCCCGACCGATTGCACCTGCGTCCCTCTGCGTGACGGATTCGACGAGCCCCTCCGGCACAGGTTTCTCCGTGCGGGCCGAAGCCATGAGATCAGCAATCATGCCCTCAAGCCCAAGCCTTCGACCGTCGTCTGGCGAATAGATACGGGCTATCCCCCGTTCCACAAGCAAATCTCCCTCAGAAGGGAGAATCGTGCCTCCCCCTCCCCCAAAGATCTTGATGTCGTGTCCGCCTGCATCGTCGAGGAGACTTCTCAGATAGGTGAAGAACTCCATATGGCCGCCTTGATACGACGTGATGGCGACGGCGTGGGCGTCCTCTTCAACAGCAGCCTTCGCAATGGCCGCAGCGGAGCGGTCGTGGCCGAGGTGGATCACCTCGGCACCCGATGCCTGAAGGATGCGACGCATGATGTTGATGGATGCGTCATGCCCGTCGAACAGCGATGTGGCTGTCACTATCCGAACGGTGGACTCCAAAGGCATAGGGTCAGGATAGAGCCGAGAGTGCGGAGGCGTCACCGGATGCTCAAAACCTCTCAATCCTCTCTAGAAATGTCAGGCCGTTCTGATACAATCGAACATATGTTCGACACTCCAAATGGTACAACATTCACAGATTTGGACAGGACAGAAATCGGCTTCGGCCCTGATCTGTCGGACCTGCCGGTTGCTTCCGATTCTGAGCAGTGGATTCCGTTCGATCTCGATGATTGGGAACCAGGACCGGTTCTTGCTGCGTTCATGTCAGGTGTTGATGTCGACCGGCTCTCTGGAGAGGAAAGGGTCGTCCTGCTTCGCACCCATCAGAAGCTTGTGTCACACTTCACATCAAAGGCGTATGAGGACATGGTCGCGATTGCCGACGCTCTTGAGGCGTCTGAGGGTTCCTCTCGCGCGTCAGCTGTCGAGTTCGCCGAGGCCGAAGTGAGGGCCGCTTTGAACCTCACCCGCCGCGCTGCACAGAACGAAATGGCTTTCGCTCTCGATCTTCAAGCAAGGTTGCCGATCGTTGCCGACCTCCTTCGTTGCGGCCGCATTGACGTGCGGCGAGCCAAAGCAATCGACAACGCAACCGTGCATCTCACCGACGAGGCTGCCCAAGCCGTGGTGGCACGCATAGCGGACGCTGCACCGAACCTGACCACAAGCCAA
Source organism: Actinomycetota bacterium (assembly GCA_027728645.1). Taxonomy (GTDB): domain Bacteria; phylum Actinomycetota; class Acidimicrobiia; order Spongiisociales; family UBA5794; genus UBA5794. Next base: position 8,941 of record JAQCAA010000076.1, read on the forward strand.
CTGACCGCTCGCATCGCGAAACTTGCTATCCAGGCCGATCCGTACGAGGCAGACAAGCGCTACACGAACGCCTCTGACGGCAGGCGGGTGTACATGGAACCAACCATCGACGGCACAGCAAACCTGTACGCCTTTGGCCTCTCCCCCGACAGAGTTAGTGCCGTCAGTAGCCGGATCAACACCATGGCCCTCTCCCTCAAACGGGAAGGTGAAGACCGCACAATGGACCAAATCCGTGCCGACGTGTTTCTCGATCTTCTTCTCGGGGCGAAACCGAACTCCACCACCACAGCCAAGCGCTCATCAAACAGAGGCACCGTGGACATTCGAGTCGACCTCGACACACTCGCAGGACTTTCGCACCACCCAGGCGAACTCCAAGGCTACGGACCAGTCATAGCCGACATTGCACGACGCGTAGCCGATACCCAGCACGATGCCGAGTGGAGATTCACCGTGGCTGACACACAAACAGGTCAGCCAATCCACACCGGAACCACCCGAAGAAGGCCCACAGCCACCCAGCGTCGACATATCGAGAGCCGCAACCCAACATGCGTGTTCCCAGGATGCAGGATGCCATCAACACAATGCGACCTCGACCATCGGATCATGTTCAAAAACGGCGGACCAACCTCGATCGAGAACCTCACCCCCTTGTGCCGGCACGATCACCGAATCCGCCATCAAGCAGGCTGGGAACACGAAACCCTCAACGACGGCACC
>JAQCAA010000077.1 GCA_027728645.1 Actinomycetota bacterium
AGCGTCTGAAACGCATTAGCGAGTATGGGACCTGCCGCGGGAGTTGGGGCTGGCTTCCATTCGACGGACCCAAACCGATCAGCACCCTGGGTTGCGAACAGCATCGCAATGTCGGAGGCGCCCTGGGGCATGATGTTCACGGTGTAGCCATCGGCCGCGATCAGTGATTCGAGTGACCCAACGATCTTGTCAATGCATACGAGCACGATAGGTGGATCTGCAGAGACGGAGGTAAATGCCGACACCGTGAGACCGATTGGACCATCTGGCGTGTTGGCCGTGACGACGGTAACCGTGGCTGCGACGTTCGCCATCACGTTCTTGAACTCCTCTGGTCCAAATTCGTTCGCCTCCATCAGTTCTCCCTACTTCAGAGTTTCTGCGCGCCGCGCTGCATGTGCCTTCGGCATCGTATCGGTCGACTCGAACAAGCCGGACACAACCACACCGACGGGTCCCAAGCTGGGTCGGGTGTATCGTTCGTCGCTCACATGACAAACCATATCGACATCGTTGAAGTCGGCCCACGCGACGGTCTCCAGAACGAAGCCACAATGTTCTCGACCGAGCAGAAGCTTCAGCTGATCGATCATCTCGTCGCCGCCGGGCTCCACCGCATCGAGGCCGTCTCCTTCGCTCACCCCAAACATGTTCCGCAGATGGCAGACGCCGAGGCTGTCATGGCGGGAGTTCCCCGCATCGAGGGTGTTTCGTACATTGGTCTGGTGATGAACGAACGGGGCTGGAATCGGGCTGTCGCTGCCAAGGTCGACGAAGTGAACATGCCTGTATTCACCACAGATACTTTCAACATCAAGAACCAAGGAGTCTCCACACGAGAATCCCTCATTGCGCTCTCCGACATCGCTTCCGAAGGGTCAACCGAAGGCCTTCCGGTGTCTGCGACCATCTCTGCGGCTTGGGGCTGCCCGTTCGAAGGAGAAGTTGCCGTGTCGAGGGTCGTCGAGATTGCCGAACGCCTCGCGGACATGGGCGTGCCTGAGATCGCGCTCGCCGACACAATCGGCGTCGCAGATCCGTGGGCCGTCGCCGAGCGCATCAGCGCCGTCAAAAAAGTGACGGGTGATATTCCGCTGCGCGTTCACTTCCACGACACACGCAACACAGGAATGGCCAATGTTCACGCTGCAATCGATTCCGGCGTGACAATTATCGATTCATCCGTCGGCGGAATCGGTGGCTGTCCATTTGCTCCCTCCGCAACGGGGAACATCGCAACCGACGATCTTGTCTTCATGCTCAACCGCGGTGGCTTCACCCACGGCGTATCGCTCGATGCGCTGATTGGGGTGTCACACGAGCTAGAAGAGGCCCTAGGCAAGCGCATTCCTGCCATGCTTCCCAAAGCTGGGAACTTTCCACAACACCGGCAAAAGGGTGAGACATCATGATCAGACACATTGCGGTATTCCGCTTCAAGAAAGGCACTACAGACAACCAGGTAGCGGGTGTCGATCAAGGCCTAGCTGAATTGCCACGTTTGATTCCCGAGATCAAGGCCTACGAGTTCGGAAGAAGTCTCAGATTCGTGGAAGGGACATGGGACTATGCGGTTGCGGCAGATTTCGACGACGAAGGCGCATTCAAGATCTACGACAGCCATCCAGATCATGTCCGAGTTGTCGAGACAGTCATCAAGCCATTGGTCATCGACAAGGCTCGGATCCAGATCAACCTGGGCTAGGGGGTCTACTGGTCTGAGGGGCGCCGCAGAGCTCTGCCGGCCGATGCGGCAGCTGAGGCGATGATCCCGGCGGAGACAGCTCCAATCTGCCAGAACGCGTCTGTCCCGCCTGCGAGTGCCGCAGCCGCGACGAACAGTCCTGCGGCGATTCTTGAGAGTCGCAATCGTCTCAGGTCGAGCAGTCCAGAGCGGGCGTCGTTCCTACCAGTCACGGATGCAGACAGCACACCTATGGCGGTGACCACAGCTGCACCCACCATGATCACCACTGTTTCAAGGGTGATGTCGATGCGGCCAAGAGAACCGTCTTGCAGATACCACCCAACAGCGAACCCGCCTCCGAGCGCCCCAATCGCGAACCACCGAAGCCTGCCGACCTCGGGCGCGGTCTTTAGCCAAGCGAAGGCAACCAGACCGATTGGCCACGCCCAGATCGTTCCTCCAGAACCGAATCCCACGGCAGCCACGAGAACAAGATCGATTTCAGCAAGCGCGCGGCCGGTTGTTCCCGAAACCATGCGAAGGGCCATCAAAGATGAATACACAACTATGCCCGCCGGTATCGACACAAATACCAGCCCAAGTGCGAGGGCCATCGTTGCAGTGGCCACATGCGGTCTGTCGGGGTCGAGCTCTCTGCCGATTGCCCAACCCATAAAGACCACGGCCGATGATGTGACGGTCTGCGGATACGACATCCAGTCCCAAACCACCGCGATGCCTAGGAAGAGCACAAACGAACTTAGCCAGCCGAAGACGGCGATTCTGTTGGAGAGTCTTTGAAGGTTGAAACCACGAGTCAAACCCGCGGCGCTGCGGTTGCTAGCCATTGCATCAAACGCTACAGCACGGCGCGGTCCATACGTCGGAGGCCGCGCGCTAGCTCGACAAGCCAAGCCAATCAGCAGTTGAGATAGTCCCGAAGTCTGTGGAGGTGCAGGGTCATGCTCCGACGAACCACAGCCAAAGGTCACCAACGTTCGTCCCGGTCGGCCCGGTTGCGACGGTCGATCCGATATCCGCGAGGACGCTGTTGGTGTTGTGCGCTGCAAGCTCGCCAGTCACATCCCAACCTCGGTGCGTCGCTAGCTCGACGGTCGCACCGTCCACGACGGCGCCCGCCACATCAGTTGACCCGTCAATCCCGTCAGTGCCGAAGGCTCCGAATACGCCGCCGGTTCCAGCCAGGGCCATAGCTGCGGTGAGTGCCGCATGTTGATTTCGGCCTCCAACGCCGTGCCCTGTCACGTTCACAGTCGTTTCGCCGGCCGCAATCCAAACGCTGCCAGCCTTCGACGCAGCGAGGAGTTCTGCAACGGCGTCTTCGACATCGCCCGTCAGTTGGGCTGTTGCGATCGTGGCGTTTAGGCCCTTGCTTTGCAAAGAACGCAATGCCGCATCTGCTGCCATGGCCGAAGACCCAACAACGACCACAACATCGTCGGGCCTTGCCTCGTTTGGCACAAAACGCTGAATTGCGTCGGTGATTGCTTTGGGCATCTTGGCCCCCAGGCCGTGGGCCTCGATGATTTCGCTGGCCATCGAACCAAGCGCGGACGGGATGGTCGGCCCCGATGCAACCATCTCGGGCCCTCCATTCACGACATCCGATAGGACAAGGGTGACGACCGTCGCCGACGACATCGAGCTGCGAAGGCCTCCTGCCTTAAGCCGAGAGACGGCCGCTCGAACCTGGTTGATCTCTTCGATCGGCGCACCACTCGCAACAAGAGTCTCGTTCATTTCCTGAAGATCAGCGAGAGAAACACCATGTGCTGGCACTTCTGCTGCTGCACTCCCCCCTCCTGATACGACCGCAATGACAAGTTCGTTACTCCCCAACGAGCCGACCAGTTCAAGCAGAGCCCTTCCCGCAAGAAGACTTGCGTCGTTGGGGATCGGATGGCCCCCAACGAGAACGGGAAACGAGCTGTCCGACGGGTACGGGGTAGCGACGATGCCCCTGACTGCTCCGGTTATCTCAGAAGCGGCATCGGCCATCGCTGCAGCAGCTTTCCCAATACCGACGACAACGATGTGGTCCGGATCAAACCGCCCGATCACATCTGACCCGACAGTCACGACACCGTCGACACATGCGAGGGCGGCTCGGACAGCCGCACCGGGCTCGGCCGCGGCGACCGCGGCACGAAACCCATCAACCAAGTCTTGTGCGGTCGGTTCCCTCATCGGTACATCCTCGCGCAATCGTGCACCCACACGCCTCGGCGACACCAGACCCCGCGCCCGTGGCGAACGCACCCGGCCGTCGCGGCACCCCTAGCCGCGAACACTCTGAGCGCGCAAAGACGCGTACCGTGGGCTCCAGCCCCATGTTTCCATGGTCCGCTAACCCTGGGTACGCGTCTTTGCTGAGAATGACTACTGAGAGTTAGGCGTTGGTGCCTTCGGCGGTTGCCGAGGCTGCCTCTTTCTCTGCCATTCTTTCTGCCTTGAAGGCGTCCCACTCTTCCTGAGTGATCTGTCCATCGGTAAGTTCGTCAGCGAATGGACCATCGGCATCATTGAACGGATGTCCGTCCGGAAGCGCTGCGATCTCATCAGCCGAGATCACTCCGTCTTCAAGAAGACCTGCGATCTGTCGACCGAAGCGACCGTGACCTCGAGGACCATCACCTCGTTCAGGCCGGTTCGCCTTCATCTCTTCGTGCTTTGCTTCAAGCGCCGCTGCAACAGCGTCCGCCTGGGACTGGTTGATCGTGCCTGCATCGACCAGTTCGCCAAGAACCTCGGCAAGTGCTGAGCCCCGATCAGGACGCTCGACCTGCTCGGTTGTGTTCTCTTCGACTGTTTGAGCCTGCGCTGGTGAGTCAGTGACCGCTGAGGCCACAAACGCACCTGCAACGAGCACTCCGGCTGCTGCAAGGCTTGCGATTACTTTCTTCATGTGATTGACCTTTCATCCGACATCACCTGCATAGATTGACGGGCCGATGTGGAGGGTTTGTTTGTACAACATAAGAACTTGCTGAATGTGCAAGAAACTTCTAGATCGTTCCATCTGGGAGCGTAAAACCAACTTCGGCACCCTGCTCATCCAATCGATTCCGTGCGAATACACTTCCGGCGTGATCCGTTACGATTTGCTGAACGATCGACAGCCCGAGCCCTGACCCTGGCATGGCCCTTGCATCGTCTGAGCGATAGAACCGATCAAAGACATGATCGATGTCGAGGTCGCTGAAGCCAATGCCAGAATCCTGCACGGTGACTGTGCCTTGTACGACGGAGACGTGGATCTCGCCGTCGACCGGCGACCATTTGTCGGCGTTCGACACAATGTTCGCAATCGCCCGCTCCAAAGCCGCTGGCTTACCCTCCACAATTGAGTCGTCGGCGTCAATGACCACAGTCCGCCCGTTCCTGCGGTTCTGACGCTCTGCGACAGCCTGAACAACCTCGCCAAGAAGCACAGTTGAGATCGGCTCCTCCTCGTAACGGTCGGTAGCGAGGTCAACAACCTCTGCCACGAGATCGGTCAGTTCCTCGACTTCTGCATGTGCAGCGCTGAGGATCCGAACCCGAGCCGTCTCGTCCAATTCATGTCTTTGGAGGATCTCGATGTTTGTGCGTAATGCGGTCAGCGGAGTGCGCAGCTCGTGTCCTGCATCTCGTACCAGTCTCGTCTGTTGAACCTTTGCGGATTCGAGTTCGCTCAACAGGCTGTTGAAGGCCGTTCCGAGTTGAGCAACCTCATCAGCGCCCTTGACATCGATCCTGTTCCCGAGTCCTTCTCCGTTTGCAATGTCCGAGACGGATGCCTCAAGCTCGCCGATCGGCCTCACCACATTTCTCGCGACAAGGAGTCCGAGGCCTCCAGCAAGAAGAATGCCGAAAGCGCTCGCTACCGCGAGCATCCATGCGAAGCGGCGAAGCGTCTCATCGGCTTCCGACAACGGCCTGCCGACCTGGACGATTGTGTCCTGCTCTGCGACGCCAATCGTCGCGATTCGAATATGAGTTCCGCTCACCCACTCTGAGCGGAGGTGGGCTACCCCTGCCTCCACCGATTCGGGCTGCGGTTACGGAAGAGCTAGCGCGTCCTCACCGATGTTGAGGATTCCGGTTGACTGAATCACCTGCACATAGGTTGCGTCGAAGTCGACCGGCGCTCCTCGACCAAAGAACAAACCGAAGTCTCTCGGGGCACCAGGCCCCCTTCCCTGCCCAACACCCCCTGGCACGACCACATTGGTCCCAGTCAGGACTGGTGCGGATAGGTCGTGGTACACCATGGCTCTCGCTGCGAGGCTCTCATCAATCGGTCCCATGATCTGGGCCCGCGCTCCGAGATACGTGCCGACGGAGACGATTAGCACGGTGACGGTCACCGCCGCGGCTGATACGAGCGCAATCCTGCGCTTGATCGTCATGGATTTGTGCGCAGCACGTACCCGACACCACGAACGGTGTGAATGAGCCGAGGCTTGTCGCCCTCTTCGGTCTTTCGCCTCAGATATCCAACGTACACATCAAGAGAATTCGATGAGGTGAGGAAATCGATGCCCCATATCTCCTCGTATATCGTGTCGCGATCGAGGACGATTCCCGGCGCCCGCGCCAGCAGCACAAGCAGGTCGAATTCGGTCTTCGTGAGAAGGATTGGATCGTCGCCGCGAATCACCGTTCGCGCCCCTGGGTCGATGACCATGTCTGCGAAGCGCATGATCTGAGACACATCACCAGTCGAGCGGCGAAGAAGGGCCCGAATCCGTGCCAGGAGTTCGTCGAGAGCAAACGGTTTTGCGACGTAGTCGTCTGCACCGGCGTCGAGACCTTCTACACGATCTCCGACTGCGACCTTCGCCGTGAGCATGAGTATTGGAATGCTGTTTCCAGACGCACGAATTCTGCGGCACGCCTCGATGCCGTCGACATACGGCATCATGACGTCAAGAACGACCAAGTCGTACTCGGAGTCGCGGATCATCGAGAGTGCCACTCCTCCGTCGCGAGCGGTTTCGACCATGTATCCCTCGAATCCAAGGGCTCGTTCGAGCGCGTCGCGAACGGCTGGATCGTCTTCGACGACCAGAATCGTTGTGTCGGATGAATCCATGCAGCAAGCCTACGGCGTGACCGTGAAAGAGCAGTGAATACAGCCTAAGAGCGGAGTGAGAGGCGCTGGTCGCGGAGAACCTGCTGCTCGGTACCCTCGGCTCATGACATGGACACTCGAAAACCGGACCGTGCTCGTCACTGGCGGAAACAGCGGGCTTGGGAAAGCAACAGCAGCGGGACTTGCCGCACAGGGTGCTCGAGTCGTGATCACAGCTCGGGACACCGCACGAGGTGACGAGGCGGCTGCCGACATCGACGCCAAGACAGGCCGCATGATTCAGGTGATGCACCTCGACCTCGCCGACCTCGGGTCTGTGCGATCATTCGCAGAGAGTTTCAAGAGCACCCATCCAGATCTCGCTGTTCTGGTGAACAACGCCGGTGGGATCTTTGGATCGCGGGACACCACGGTTGATGGATTCGAGCGGACGATCGGAACCAACCATCTCGGACCTTTCCTTCTCACCAATTTGCTTACAGATCTTCTAGTCACATCGGCACCTTCAAGGATCATCAATGTGGCATCGGTGGCGCACACAAACGCCGAGGAAGGCATCAAGTTCGATGACCTGATGTGGGAACAGGCTCGCTACAAGCAGCTTGATGTGTACGGCCACTCGAAGCTCGCGAACATCCTCCACGCAAGGGAGCTGAATCGCAGACTCTCTGACCAGAATGTCACGGCGTATTCGGTGCATCCAGGTCTGGTCGCCACCAGCTTCGGAAGCGGTGGGGACTCGTTCCTTGGAGGGCTCGTCATGAAAGTCGCCAAGAGACGATTCCGAACGCCTGAACATGGAGCAGCGACATCGGTGTGGGTTGCAACAGATCTCGACGTGACGGACCATGCAGGTGGCTACTTCGAGGACTCTGCCCCGTCGAAATCGTCTCGGTACGCGAAAGACGACGCCCAAGCGGCAAGACTCTGGGACGTCAGCGAAGTGCTCGTCGGCAGCTGACTTCCCCGTCGCACCGACCACCCGAAACTCCACCAATGCCATACGACACCTCCCAACCAACGGACTCGGAACCATCCAAGGCCCCAAGCACCGATCCTTCGTCGGAGATCGGTGGCGATCTCGGGCAGCAAACGGTTCCGAAGCCGCCTAGCAGGCCATGGTGGAAGCAAGCCATTTCAATTGTCGTCACTCTGACCGTGCTCATCGTCGTGTTTGGGTTCGTCCTTCCACAGCTTGCCGATTACGACGCAGTTCGCGAGTACATCTCAGACATCGACTTCACGGAATGGATCGTCCTTGGGTTGTTCTCGATCTGGTTCCTCGTGGCCTACCCGATTGTCCTGATGCAGGTCATGCGGACCCTGCGGTTCAACGAGGGCTTCGTAAACCACATGACGGGGACCGCGATCACAAACTCTGTCCCATCCGGTGGAGCACTTGCCTTGCCGCTCAACTACGGCATCTACATGTCGTGGGGCTTCACCCCTGGGGTGGTGTCAGCTGGCCTGCTCGGCGCCGGCGTGTGGGACTGGCTCGCCAGATTGTCGCTTCCGGTTCTAGCGGTTATCGGGATCGCCATCATCGGTGATGCCGTTGGATGGATGTGGGTCGTTTCGTTGGTTGGAATCACCGTTGTTGCAGTAATGGTCGTAACTCTCGTGAAAGTTCTCAGCTCCGAAGTTGGAGCCGCGAGCATGGCGCGCTTTGCCGACTCATGGGGATCGAAGGTCCTTGGCTTGGCGAAACGAGACAACCCAGGTATCCGCGCGATGGTGCTGCAGTTTCGGGAGGATCTCAAAGGAATCATCGACCACAGGATGCTCAGACTGTCACTGGCAACGGTCGGAAACCACCTTGCCATGGCAACCTTGTTCACGGCTTCGGTCTACTCAGTTGGCGTGTCTTCTGACCAAATTGCGATTCCGTGGGTCGTGCTTGCGTTCACCCTCGGACGGTTCCTCGTAATGATTCCGGTGAGCCCAGGAGGACTGGGGCTCGTAGACCTCGGCTGGATCGGGCTGTTGACACTTGGTTGGGAGGCCACATCGGGCACACCAGCAGATGCTGATCTCATCGCCGCAGGGGTGCTGCTGTTTCGAGCCTTGAGCTTCTTGCCTCCGATCCCCGTTGGGATGGCGTCGTGGCTGTTCTGGCGAGCAAACAAGAGTTGGCAAAAACCGTGGCAAACGGTGCGACGTGGAGCGGATTCAACGGTTCCTACGGAAACGGCCACCGAGCACTGAGTTCGAGGTCGAGCAAGACATTCAGAACCAGAGTGGTCCCTAGCCAGAGGCCCCAACCGAGAGTCATCGTCCCGATTGCGCTCTTTGTTCCAATATTGAGACCCTCGCGGAAAGCGATGACAGCGGCAACAAGCATCCAGCCGGCGGCAGGAACCCCTAGCCATGGGATGACCCCGAACGCAAGCGGTGCAAACGTGAAGCCGATGACCCTCAGCACTGCACCAAATGTCGTCGCACCGCCAAAGACTCGTGTCCCGATCAGGTAGGCGGCTGCGCTCCACAGAAGCCACCCAACCAGTCCTGTGGCCATAGCACCAAGGACCGCAGCAATAATGCTCACATCGTCAAGGGCGACTGCGGATCCGACGCCGTTGAGGGCAGACGCAATCACCACGACGATTCCAGCTTGTGCGGTGAGTGACCGATCGACTTCTACCGCGTTGTAGAAGTCGACATCGAGAGAAATAGCTCTGATTGCATTGCGAATCACGCCCAGAGGATATGCACCCCGACGACCGTGAGGGGCCCCACCCCCACCATCCGACGTTTTGGCGTGGCTAGCGGGAATA
>JAQCAA010000078.1 GCA_027728645.1 Actinomycetota bacterium
CTCTGTCCCGTCCGAGGCTGGTTTCGGCTCGGTTCGAGTAACTGTTCGCATGGGTCGCACCGAGTGGAAAACTTCGCTGTTTCCTGACAAGGATTCGCAGTCGTACCTTCTCCCAATCAAGAAGGCTGTCCGAGTCGCCGAGAACGTTGACCTAGGAGACAGGGCGAGGATTGAGCTCTCGCCTCTCATCGAATAGTTCCTGCCAGAGTTCTACCAGCGGAGTATCGCAGTCGACGCTTGGCGGACGGTTGCCGGAACCCAACGGTGAGGGTTGACTCCGTCGTCTCGTCGCTCCGCGAGGAACTGGCCGAAGCGGCTCGAGAATTCGGTTGTGAGCAACGGGCTGTCCCAGCACTCGAGGTCACGAATCTCACACGAATTCACGTGTCCTGCGGCATCAAGTGCAACGGCTGCTGCGGTCTCAGAGGTTCCTTGCGCAGGATCAAGATCGTCGATCCACGCTAAGAATTCGGCAAAAGCACGATGCGTTGAAACTGTTGGTTCGCACGCCTCGTCCTCCGGGTCGCACCCGACAGCAAAGCCGTGGCGGCTACGCCATTCAAAGGACCCAGTCGCTACCCAGCCGCTTGTTGCGAATCGCAATTCTTCTCTGTCAGTTCGCGACCTCTGTGGTTCGGGGTCATCGCATGTCGGATCCTCAGCAGAGAACCACACTTCGAGCGGTAGACCGTCAGGGAGGGGTGAGTTCCCGAGCCATACCCTCTTGCGGGTTCCGTCGAATGTAATCAGGTCCCTTCGTCCGTCGCCGTCGTAATCGGCGGCCACAGCGTCGACGATGGGCAATGACAAGGATGCGGGGGTCTGGGCATGTGACACCCTCGAGTAGGAAGTTGCGCTTAACGCGATCTCAACCTTGGCATCCGTGACCGACCACAGGTCAGGTCGGTTGTCGAGATCGAAGTCGCCCAGGGCGAGCGTCGACGGTCCTACGAATGGAAGGGTCGCTCTCAGCAGAAGGGCAGAATCGCCAGTGTTCGGGTCGACATCCCACACTGTGAGACGTGATCCTTCCACGACAAAGAGGTCGAGATCTCCGTCGACATCCATATCTGCGGTCGAGATCCATGCATCTGGCGCGGGTATGGGAACACTTGTGAGGGCGGTTGTTTCCGCAGCGAAGCCACCAAACGCCCACCTGACGGTCAGGTTCAGAACCCCGGACTCCTCGGTGAGTATCCAGAGGTCTTGACCGCCTCGCCCGTCCCAGTCGCCGAATCCAATGGCAGTTGCGTCGCGAGCGACACCGCCGAGCCCGCCGGCCACGGACGTACGGGAAGAACACGCGTTGTGGTTCCATGAAGCAGCCGAGTACTCAATGACCTCGTCCGGCCCCAATGCCCGAACACAAACAACATCCATTGCTCCGTTGCCGTCTGCGTCGATGAGCGAAGTGTTGATCGTTCCAGGGCTTGCTTTGGGGACGACGGCGATAGATCGGACGAGCCGCAAGTTCTCTGCGGTCGTCAGCGGCGGATACGGCAGTGGAAGCTCGGTGTATTCACTGAATGCCGGGCCCTGCCACGCGAAGTGCATCGTGTCCTTGCTCCCGATCCACAGACCGCCCCAGCAGAACCCAGCGTCGAGAAACGATTGAGTCCACCAGGTAGGAAGATTTGTGATGAGGCGGTTGTCGGATCGGAATGGATTCTTTGAGGCATTCACGTCGAAGGCAATGCCGTAGGTGTGGCGCGACGTTCGGATACTGCCTCCAATCGTCCGTGACGCCGTCGAGAATGTCGACGCCGGATCTATCCGATACTCCAGGTCGGCTGCCATGGCTGACAGAAGTTTGGCTTCGGCCGTCTCGAGGGCAGGAATCATGAGCGGGTGAATGGCGAGTACTTCAGATGATCCTGGAATCTGCCATCGAACCAGGGATGAATGGACATCTTGGACTGTTCGACCGAATAGGGCGGCAACATCGCCCCTGAGGAGGTCATCGCGGCTCAACCAGCCAGTGCCTTCGGCGTGGGGCGTCGGGATTCGCTGGGCTCCACACCCACTCGATTCGGTGAGCGCGGGCCAAGTCTCGCCCTCACCACCTATTGCATAGGCACTGGCAGGGACGAGGACGGATATGATGGCGGCAATCGAAGCGACGATCGCAAGTTTTCGCATCTCGCCAAGCTACCGCTCTTGGCTAGTTGTGCGACACCAGAGTCCAAGAAGTGGATCGCGACATCGGCGTCACCCCCAGTCGGCGTGCGTCGCTGACCTGTACGGCGAACGTTTCCGTCGTGAGCGTCGCGCCGATTGTTGCGGCCGGCGGCGTTCAACTGGGTTTCATCGACTACCTTTGGTCTAGCGAAGGGCCCACATCTAGGGCAGGAGCGGTAATGGCCACCACAGATTCGACAGAATTGACCGACAAAGAACAGCTGCTCGCGGTCCGCGAACAGGATCAGGCCGATCGGATGGCCAGCAACGAACGCTACGAAGTTGAGCGAAAAGCCTCGCATGCAAGGCATGAGGCTGCGCGCAAACTTGGCAGCGCTGCCGCCGAGACTGAGACCGAATCGGGACGTGACGCCGCCGAGGCGGAGAGGCGGGCCTCTCGTGAAACTGCAGATGCGGTGAGAAGGGCCGACAGTGAGCGGGCTAGGGCCGCTCGCCACGCGGCGCGCCTAGAGGCAGACGAGCGCCGCGCTGCAGCCCGAGAGAGCAGAGAGGCGACCCGCGACGGGTCTTGACGGCTACACAATGACGAGAAGAACATACGAAAACAGTGAAATTCGGGTTCAATGGGACTCGGATTTCTGCATCCACACCGGAATGTGTATCCGCTTTGGTGATGGTGTGTTCGATTCGTCCCGCAGACCGTGGGTCGAACTCGATCGAGCAGATGTCGACACAATTGTCTCTGCAATTGAGGCTTGTCCAACGGGCGCGCTCCGCTATGAGCGGATGGACGGTAACCCTGGCGAGGTCGCTCCCCGAACCACCACGATTGTTCCATTCCCAAACGGCCCGCTGTTTGTTCGAGGCGAGGTTGAGGTACGGGATCGTGATGGGGAGATCTTCGTGGCAAGCCCGCGTGTGGCCCTGTGCCGATGCGGCCATTCGCAGAACCAGCCCTTCTGCGACCTGAGCCATCGGGACTCAGGGTTTCGCGATCACGCGGCGGCCCCCGCGCAAAATCGTGAGGACGCGATGAGCCCGGACGACATCTCTCCAGAGAACCTGTGACATTTGACGATGAGAGCAAGGAGTTTGCGGCTGAAGTCGCGAGCCTCCACAGATTCTTCGAAGAGTGGTTCAACGGTTCGAACCGCAGAGCCATCGAAGAGTTTTCGGACCGGTTGGATCAACGCTTTACCATCGTGGCGCCAACCGGCGAAGTCTCTGACTGTGACACCATTGTTGAACGAGTCCGGCGTGCTGCGGGCACCAACACAACGCGTATCAGCACGAGAGATGCAACATTGAGCTACGCAGGGCCTGTGATGCTCGGTTCATACATCGAACGCCATGAATCAGGGGACACGGTGACGGAGCGGCTAGCTACGGTCGCGATTGTGCGTGACAATTCTATTCCAACGGGCTTTCGGTGGCTTTTGGTCCACGAGACATGGATCGAACCCAATCCGAGAATCTAGACAGCGACCCCGCTGAGCAGATATTCGATGACCTGTTCAGCTGAGTACTCGGTTGAACCTGCTGGGGCGAACCGCGCGACGTGGGCAGCATCGTCACCGGAGGTGATGAGCATTTCCTCGATGACGCCGGGACCCGTGATTTGGCCAAGGCCTACGTTGGCAACGAGCGAATTGCATAGGCACTTACGGCCAACAGTTTCTGACAGGTCTCCGCCCTTTTCGAGATACTCGTCTATGGGTTCGGATGGGCAACGCCACCCGATCTTCCCGTTGTCACGCTCGTAGGCATGGCGAAGGTACCCAAGGTCACAGATCCTGTCCCTGCGTTCGTAGAGCACAGGATTGGACAGGGTGTCCTCGAGCTCGATCACCTTGAACGGGAACCCGGTAGGTGAAGCGACTGCGTCGGTGTAGACCTTGACAGTTCCAGCACGGGACTGCTCAATGACTTGATCCTTGGTCTCGCGGAGAAACCCAGATTCGTTGCAGTACGCAAATGCGGTACCGACCTGAACTCCGGCAGCTCCTGCCTCGAGAGCGCTCTTGACCTGATGAGGCTCTCCATATCCGCCAGCAATCCAGAACGGCTTGCCAAGTTCGGCTATTGCGTCCAGGTCTGGGACATCCCGCTCTCCGTAGACAGGTTCGCCAATGTCGTTGAATTCACCCTTTTTGCGAGGGGGAGCGTTGTGCCCACCGGCCACCGGCAACTCGACGACGAAGCCGTTTACCTCGCCAGAAGACTTCGTCGCGAGCATCTTTGCAAGGACGTGCGACGAGACGATCGCAAGGAATTTTGGCCTTGGAAGTTTCGACACGAGGTCATTTGCAAATTTTGTTGGCGAAAAGCGCACAAACGGATCGCCCTTTTCGGTAAGACCCTTTACGTCGATCTTCATCTCGACGTCGAATCCCTCAGCCAATTGGTCGAGAATGCCTGGAATCGCTTTCGGGATGCCTGCGCCCATAAGGATGTATTCGGCTCCGGCAAGCATCGCCCCATAGATTGATGGCAGAGTCGGCACCTGGATCTTCTCGAGGAAGTTGACGCCAACCGGATTGGAATGCCCTTCCTTTGCGAGATAGACCTCGACGAAGTTTGCCGTGACGATGAGTTCATTTGTCGTCTGCGACGCCCTGTGGCTAATCATCGGCTTCGTCTTGAAGACTTCCTCATCCGATTTTCCGCCGTCGACGAAGTATTTATCGAGCACACGTTTTGCCATCTCTGGAACGGGAAACGCAGCGAGTCCGCGCCGCATGTGTCCACCTGGATCGCCCATTTGAAGTCTGCGCGCCATGATGATGTCGAGTGCCGTACCCGAAATTACGCCCAACTGGCCTGTCCGCGACACAGCATTTGCAAGACGCCAATCCGACACTGCCGCGCCCATGCCGCCTTGGATGATGATTGGGAGACTGGTTTGCATGGTCTTCTCGGATTCAGCTTAGGGACGGTGCAGGCGTCGCCGGCAGGTGTGACCCATGCTTTCGACTCTCACAGGATACGGTGCGTTTCGCTGTTTCTACCGATTCAATGTTCGTGGAGGCTTTCGGTGCCAGCGACGGTCCTGATCGACGTCAACCATCGGTACTGCTCGGCGTAGTCAATTCCATATCCGACTACAAAACCTGGAGGCACTTCAATGCCCCAGTACTCCGGCTTCGGTTGCCCGGCCCGAGTGAGGAGGGCACACGCGGCTATTGATGCTGGCTTTCCGACGGCTATGCGATCGGAAACGAAGTTGAGCGTCAAGCCGGTGTCGAGAATATCTTCGACGAGAATCACATGGCGATTGGAGACGTCATGCTCGATGTCTTTTGTGATCTCAACGGCGCCAGAAGACTCCATCGAGGTCCCGTAGGACCGTGCCCTGATGAAATCGACTTGGGACGGAATCGCCGCTGCCCGAATGAGGTCGGCCACAAAGACGAACGAGCTAGTGAGGACTCCAACGAAGAGGGGGTTCTTGTCTGCGTAGTCGACAGCAATCTTAGAGCCAATCGAGCTGACGGCACTTGCGATGTCATCGGAGGTATAGAGGTCGACAAGGTCCATATGCCGCATCCTATCTGTCGTCTCGTACCGACGTCCGCGGACGGTACAATCGGCCGAACCAAAGGAGGTGGGTGAGTGTCTTTCGAACTTGTCGAATTGCGAGAGCCGCCGGTCGTTCCTGGCGAACCAATTCAACAGACGCTGGTCACGGTGATTGCCACCTATGACACGGAACCAGCAGCGATCGAGCACGGGCGATTGGCGTGGCGAGAGGCCCGCCGATCTGGACCAAACGATCCCCGCTGGTGGATCGTCAGGACGCCAGGCGAGAATCTTGCCCGATGGATTGCCGATGCTTCGAGCAGTCAGGAGCAAGTGCTCGATCTAAGAACGAACCGGCTCGTCCGTGTCGTTGACGGACCGGTTGAGTAGACCGGCGCCGCCTTGTAATCTCTCACCCAATGAGCGACACAACCACAACCATTGTGAACATCACTGACACGGCGCGGGACAAGGTCCTTGCTCTTCGTGAAGGGGAAAACCTTCCAGGTCTCCACCTCGGTCTTCGGATCACGGGGGTTGGTGCACAGGGCTTTGTTTATGAAACATCGTTCTTGCGGCCAGAGGACGTGTTGGCGTCAGACATCGTGGAGAACCACGGCGGTCTCGACGTAGCGATCGCGCTCGATTCAGTCGAGAATCTTCGTGGGGCCGTTCTCGATCTGTCCGGCGACGGCTCTGGTCCTGGTCTCGTGATGCGGAACCCGAATGTTCCTAGCCCCAGCCTTCCAGGTATCGAGGGCGGCGCTCTCGAACTGACAGGAACCACCGAAGAGAAGATTCAGCAACTGCTGACAGAGCAAATCAATCCTGCAATTGCAAGTCATGGCGGTATGGCGAACTTGATTGCTGTGGAGGGCTCGATTGCCCAGCTGGAACTTGGTGGCGGCTGCCAGGGCTGCGGTCTCGCAGCGGTTACTTTGCGGCAGGGAATCGAGAAGGCCATTCTCGATGCGATCCCCGAGATTCTGGAAGTTGTGGACGTCACCGATCATGCTCTCGGGGCGAATCCGTTCTACGCGTAGTTCTCGGCTTTCGGGCGGACGGCTAGTCGTCTTGGGGGATGTTGCGTCTCATGGAACGTATTGAGGTGAGCGCGTCTTTGCTCCCGCTGTCGCCGATGCTGGGTAGATTGGCCGATCTACGGCTGTAGTAGGACCCGCGCTCTTCGTTTGCTGGCTCCTCGGTGAGCACCGAGGGGATGGGCCGGGGAACTGAAGGCGAGTAGTCAAGCGGCGATACATCAACCGGCGCCGTGGTTGGGACAGACTTGCCGCCGATAGTGGGTTCGACCGATGTGTCCTCGGCCAATTCCGCATCGACTGATTCGGTCACTGCCGCCGGCTGAGGATTCGTGGACGGTCGCGGCGCCCTCGGAGGCAAGACTGTCGGCAGATTGGGTATCTGAGGCAACGGTGTCGGCGTGGTTGCTTCTGGGCCGAATTCTGGCGGTGCGGCGGCGATCTGGACCAATCTGGCCTCAAGGCGTTCGAGAAGCTGCTTGGTGTTGTTGAGACGTTCGGCGAGGACTTCGTGCTCAGAGATCAAGGCTGCATTCGTGTGTTCCAGATTCTCAGTCCATCGGTCGACCGCGGAAGCAGCTTCCATCTCGGCGGCCTTGATGATGGCGGCGGCCTCTGCTTCCGCCGCCTCGAGAACTTCCGATACGGTGCGGCTGTCGGTCTCGGTGTCGTTTCCTTTGGGTGAGGCCGACGCCTGTTCTGCAAGAATCGCTTCCGCTTCGGCTCTCGCGTCTGTCACCATTCTGAAGGCTTCGTAGCGAGCCTTAGCGACAATCTGTTTGGCCTCTTGTTCAGCGCGAGATATGACTGCGACTGATTCAGCTGTATCAGATGACATTGCAGTCACCATGATCTGATCGGTGGTCATCAAATCTCCATTGTGCGTCGAGCGCACTTGCCCTCTGTTCTGCCTATCGGCACTGGGCGCTTCTAAGTTGAGCCGAACCACAGAGACGCGAAGAATTACGGTCGGTGCGCTAATCGAGATCCGTGATTGCGTTCAAGGTGTCCCTGGTGTCTAGGAGTTGTGTGCGAAAGGCTTCCCTTTCAGCGCTTGACGCGTTGAGGAGCCCACGGTTTTGTGCAAGCTGGATTCCAGATGAGTAGAGCGCAGTGGTCACCGACTCTCGGTTGCGTATTTGGCCGTGATAAAACATCTGCTGGCCCATCTTCAGGCACCGCTTTTGGAGCTCCTCGGAGTCGAGTTCTTCATCATTTGCGAGAGCAATCGTTTCGGCAACAACGACATATGCCTCAATGAACGATCGCAGCACGATTGGGCTCTTTGCTGGCATCATCGCTGCGATGTTCACTTGGACTGGATGGTCTGGGCTCGTGCTTCCTATCCGGTATCTACCGAGTTCCTCGCGGATTGAGTCGGCAAACTCGTCGCTTGGGAGAAAGAAGAACTCGAACTTCAGGAGGTCCCTGAGAGCAAGCGCCCTTTCGATGACCGATTCCTCGAGCATCTCGTCGGTCTCGAAGCCGAGCGCAAGAGCGAGTTCAGCAATAGCGGTCGTGATGAAGAAGTGGATGATGGTATTGCGGTAGTACGCAGCCGCAAGGTGCTGATCGGTATTGATTGCGTAGATGCGTTCGGTCAGGCCGTCGGTCCGCGACACGACGCCGTTTGCTACGAGTTGCTCGAGAGCCGCTCCTGCCTGTTCTGGAGTGTTCATAGCTACGGATAGAGCTGTCGGGAGAGACCGCTGCTCGACGTACTCAAGGAATGGAGCGAGAATGTCGATGGTCTCGGCCGCTGTAAAGCCTCGATTGCCCCGCGACAGAAGGGCCATCGTTGCAAGGCTAATCGGGGTTATTGGGGTCACATCATTGATACGGGTGGAAACGTCGAACGCAATCTTCGGGAGCGCGAGCTGCCCATCGGATGACGTCAGATCGAGCGTCTGACTGAGGTGTTCAGACAAAACGAGTGGTTCCCCAAACCGGATGTAGATATTTCCGTGTCTGGATCGCAAGCCCGTAATGAATTTCACGGACCACAAGAAGGACTCCTTCTCTTTCTTGTGGCCTCGTTGTTCAGCCGTGTAGGCAGCGACATCCGTGATCTGGTCGTATGCGATCGACACCGGCACAAGGACAACGTCGTCTGTAATGCCTCTTTGGTAGGCGTCCGCCACGTATGAGAGAAGCCCAAGTTTCGGCTCACGAAGCTTGCCAGATCGGGATCGATCGCCCTCGACGTACCACTCAAGTGCAAACCGTTTCTCAAGGAGGTAATCAATGTATTGCCGAAGGACGAACTTGTACGGCTCGTTCGTCTTGAACTCCCTTCGTATGAAGAAGATGCCAGATCGTCTCAGCAGTGGGCCGATGAGGAAGAAGTTCATGTTGATGCCACCGGCCGTGTGGTTCAACGGAAGCTGGTTTTCATAAAGCACGTGCTGGAGGACAAGATGATCAAAGTTCGACTTGTGCGACGGCAGGAAGACAAGAGGCGTTTTATCCCCGAGCCTGTAGATCTCGCGGAGGTGCTCAGTCGAATAGTCAACGTTCTGGTGAGCCGATGTGATCATCGCAGAGGTGATGCCGTTGACGAGATCGATCACGTACGGAGAGTGCTGAGCCGCGATCTCCTTGAGATATCTCGACGTCCGCTGGACCATCCGCTTCTCTGGCTTGTCTTCCAGAGTCGCGAGACGGTGAACGCCTGCCTGAAACGCTCGGCTCCAAAAGAGGTCTTCTGTAAGGAACCTCGGAACCTTGTAGCGCAGGCCGCGCTCGCCTCGTTCCGCTCGTTCGAGAGCGAGCCACGCCTTGAGGGCAACAAACTCCCCAAG
>JAQCAA010000079.1 GCA_027728645.1 Actinomycetota bacterium
CCATTGTGGAACGCCGCGACCAGCCGACGAAACACTTTGCCCTCAGTGCGGCAAACCATGGATCGACGTTCGCATCGCAGCGCCAACCCCCGCGACCCCGAACCCAGCCGCCGTAGACACCACAGCCGTAGGGCCAACGGCCGCGGCAGCCGCCCTTTCCACACCAAACCCTGAGGGACAGCCTCCGCTGGTGCCGATTCACGACACAGGCGAATTCGGGATGGACGACTGGTCGCTACCACCTGACCCACCGAAGAGAAGGACTGTGTGGCTACTTCCGATCGCACTCCTCGTTGCGGTCGCTGCCTTTTGGTCATTCGTGTACTTTGGAGGTCAATCGGCGACAACCACGACCCTCGCTGCCGTACCTTCTACGACAAGCTCTACCTCAACAACAACCACCGTTCCGATCGCTCTTGGTGAACCATCCACGACAACGTCTTCCACGACGACCACGACAACGGTCCCCTATCCATCCGCCGAGAGTTGGGTTGCTTCTGGCGAAGATCTGAGTTCGATAGATCTCGGGCTGGCGGCTGCCGGCATTGGACCCCTGCTCTTCGGCGACTCGCTTGAGGCTGTCGCTGGCCAGCTGGTAACAACCCTTGGCCAGGCGGAGTCCGCCGGGGACTCGGGCTTGTGCCAACCAGATGAAGCGTATTGGCTTCAGTGGGGCCCACTCAAGGCAATCTTTGACGGCTACGGGCCCGATGCCTCGTTCGTTTCATACCGGTACGAGGAATCGGAAGACGGTTCGGCAAATGTCATACTGCGAACGCTTTCAGGCCTCGAGCTCGGACAGACGGTATCCCAGCTTCAGGCGACGTATACACAGTTCACAATCACCTTCGAATTGATCGACGGTCGAGACCACTTCCGCCTCGCCAGTGGCGGCGACCTGCTTCTGTGGGGGCCGGTGAGCAGCACTGATGCAACGGGAACGGTTCTCGGCATCTACTCACCAACTCCATGTCCGCCAGCCTGATCGACAGCGGCTTCGCATGATCGAAGGAACCCCACCTATCGAACTGCCTGAGGAAGGCCCGCCATTGACGAGGAGCCGGCTGAAGCGGCTCTTTGCGATATCAAGCGTGGTCTCGATCGTCGGAGCATCCGCCGTGTTCATGTCGGTGACTTACGCCGTGCAGTCGAACCTCGGAGTCCTCCTGGCGACGATTGCAGGCGGAACCGTGGGCGCTGTCACGTGGTGGCTCATGGACTCCGGGGAGGCAAGAGGCCGACTTCAGATCGTTCTGGCAAACCTGCCCCCGCTGGGGACGATCCCCACCGATAGCACCTCTCACGCCCCAGCACTCGGAACAGGGGACACAGCAGACGCCTACTTCGAAGTCGCCAGAGCACTCGAATCCCGGACCACTGGCAATGTTTTCGTCTTCACCTCACCGTCGCCAGGACAAGGTTCAACCACGGTTGCAATGAATGTCGCTATTGCAGCAACGCGCGCTGGCAGGCGAGTCATGCTCATCGACGGCGACACCTCGCCCCACGGTTTACGCCGCTACCTTTCCACCGGTCCAACACCGGGCTTGACCGAGCTGGCTCTTGGAGAGTCGACCATCGCCGAAGCCTCAAGGCTCTGGTCTATCGACGCACACACGCGGCTGCCGATGCTGCCGTCTGGAGCGCCAACGCCCGATGCCGCGATCCTTTCCTCGATGGCCGTAGCGAACGCGATCGATGCCGTGGCTGCGCGAGCGGACCTTGTCATCATCGATGCACCGCCAGTCGGGTGGTCAGATGCAACCCCACACCTCGCTGCACACGCCGACGGTTCCATTCTCGTGGTCTCTGCCAGCACAGATGCGGCTGCTGTCTCAAACGCCGGAGCAAAGCTCTTCCAAGTTGGAGCACCGGTTCTCGGCTATGTGACGAACAGAACAGAACGTTCCATCACGCCCTTCTCTGCGATTTGGAAGCGGTTCAGCGTCAGATTGGTTCTCACCGCCCTGGCGCTGGGAGCAGCTTTCGCCATTTTTACCGGTGCACAGTTATGGAATTCATGGACCAGTATCGAGCGGGAGACCTTCAGCCTCGCGGATGCCAAGGCTCTGCTCGCCGTCGGGACTGCTACAACCTCAACCACGCATGCCGTGGGAACTCCCGTCGTCGAAGCCACCACGACCAGCATCACGATCCCTCCGCTGATCGAACCATACGACACGTTTCTTCTCATCGGCGGGGACGAGGATTCAGGGGCAAGTGACGTGATCCTTTACCTGGTGATGCCAACCAACGACGCCCCACCGTTCATGATCTCATTCCCAAGGGACCTCTATGTCGACAACCCATGCACCGGAGGGAAGAGCCGCATGAACTCGTTGTCCCACGGTTGCAGAGACAAGGGAATCAATGGAGGAACACTTTTGTCCGTTCAGATCTCAGAAATGACAGGGATTAACGTCGATCACTTTGCAGAGTTCACATTCGAAGGCTTTGTCGACATCATCGACGCCGCTGGTGGCATCGAGATCTGCCTCGAGTACGCAGTGAAAGATGATGACGCCGAACTCAGTCTCCCGGCAGGATGCACCAACGCCAACGGTGCACAGGCGCTCGGATGGGTGAGATCGCGCAAGACATTGGAACTCCGAGATGGCGTGTGGCGAAGCATGCCGGAAAGAGGCGATCTGATGAGGAATGTCCATCAGCAAGACGTGATTTTGGCCCTAGCGCAGGCACTCAAGGCATTCGATTCCCCGCAACAACTCAAGCGGACTGTAGACAATGTCGCCGACGCCTTCATCTTGAGCGACACCCTCAGCATCACGAAAGCTATCGGCCTCGTATGGTCGATGCACTCCGTCGAGCTTGAAGACATTCAGAGAATTGAAATCCCGGTCGAGTTACGCAGGACAGCGACCAACCAATCGATTCTGCGTGCTACCAAGGAAGTCGCAGAACTGATCGCTGACGCATACGGTGACACACTGCTCCCAGACAGCGACACCGGGTGAAGGTCAGCGCACACCCGACCAACCGACATACAATGCAACCAACTCAGACAGGATTGGTGCCGTGAGCGAGCCAAGGGACCCATATCAGAACCCGCCAGGATGGACTGACCCGTATGCGGAATCTCCAGCCACACCTCCTGGAACCCCGTTCGACCCTTCGGGACCCCAAGGCCCAGCCACCGGCCCACCACCAGGCTCGCCCCTCCTAACAGGTTTGATTCTCGGATTGTTGCTTGTCGCTCTTTCGGTTGCGGTGTTTCAATTGTTCGGTTCAGACGATCCGGGAACGGCTGCGCCGACGACATCGACGACAGCTGCCGACCAAACCAGCAGCACGACCACGGTGGACTCATCAACAACGACGTCCACCACTGTCCCCTCTACGGACCCTTACGAACCTGTCGACCCGCCCATCCCGGCGGACACGCTGAAAATGATCACCGATGGGCTCCGGGTCAACGACACCGACATTCCAGACATCGTCTTCGGACAAGCCGCCGAAACGGCAATCGGACGCCTTGTCGCCTCGTTCGGACAGCCAGACGACACCGGCTGGCAGACATCGACAGGCCAGTGGGGCGTCTGTGCCGGCGACCTCGAGAGAATCCTTCAATTCGGGACTTTCGCGGCAATCGTGACGAGGTCCGGTGGCAGCGATATCTTCAACGGCTACCGATCTGACATCAACTACGGCGACATAACCGAACCTCCGGCAACGATCGAGACTCTGAGCGGTCTGACGCTGAACGACACGGTGGCAGATCTCCAAAGCATCTACGCCAGCCAGCGGGTCTTCTTCGTTGATGACGCAAGCCTTGGGTCGACGTTTGTAGTGGAGAGCCTGTCCAACGGCACAACACTGTTGTGGGGTCCGGTACAAGGTGAGGAACCGACCGATCGAATCGTCGGGATCTATGCCCCTGACGTGTGCAGCCGTTGACCAACGTTCATCGCTCGGTCCGGGATTAGTATCCAGCCCATGAAGCCGAGCTACTCAACAGCGGTCGTTATCGGAGCCCTTGCGGGCCTCGTGCTTGCGTTGGCGCTGTTCGTGTTGGTCGCAGCCTCGGGTGGAATCCCATCGCTCGAGATCGAACTCGACGGAACTGATGTCATTCCAACAATCGCCGCATCGGCTTCAGCAACTTGGACAATGATTGTCTTGGCGAGCGCTGTCGCCGGAGCAATCATCGCAACCGCGACATACGCTGTCGCCCGTGTCATAGAACCAGAGGCCTCGGCCGCGCCGTTGATGGTGGTCGCTCCGCTCGGAGCTGTCATCGCAGCCGTCGTTGGAGTGGTCGTGTTTCCAATCGGCGTGACAATCATGGGATCAATTAGTGAGGGCAACGCCATCATCGGTGTTGCCGACATGGTCATCCTCGCCGCGACCGCTGGTCTTGTATCAGGCGGCTCGGTTGCGTGGTTGCCGTACATCCTGAGCCGACCCTCGGCGCCAGAGATCGACACCGAACTTCTCGCTACCTAGCGGGTGGGTGAAGTGCACGCGAGACACGCCTGACCGACTCGATAGTCAGTCGGAATCATCCAGTGCGGCCGTGATTCTCGTCGTCCTGATGTTCGACAAGCACGGCAATGAGACGCCCATCGCTCGTCTCCTCAAATATCACCGTCACCCGCTCCCCCGAGAGAACGTGGTCTCTGAGATGCGCAAGCGGGCCGCCAAGAAACAGAAGCCCCTGCTCCGGGTAGAACAGGTGACTGTCGCCGTCGCCGTCGAGAACAACGAAGGGCGAAACCACACTGAGATCACCGGTCACTTCAGTAACCACGCCCGAAACGGAAACTTCAGAAGCGGAATCATCGCCGGCACATGCTGTCGCCACGAGTGTTGCCAAACCAACTACCAGCACAAGTCTGAAGCTTCGACAATTCGTCACCCCCCAACCGCCTCGACGCCAAGGATTCGCTCCAGTTCCCCAGCGCCGAGAATCCCGTCAAGCCGCGAAACCACGACACCGGATTCGTCCATGACAAAGACCCATGGCTCGGTTACCAGGCCAAATGCCACCACCGCTGGTGTGAGGAATTCGCCAGAAGGACTGAAGGTGGGATCGTCGAAGCCTTGGTATACCTCGAGGTGGATGAAGTCGACATCTGGTGCAAGATCGGCCATGCCCTTTACCTGATCCAGTAGAGGGCCGCAGGTGGCAGAAGTGCAGAACGCAGGGGTTGCAAAGACCACCACAGTCATGCGTCCGTTGGTCAGCGCTTCATCGAGGGAGAGCCTGTACATCGCCAGCCTCGGGTTTGGGTCGGTCGTCAATTCCGGCAGGGTCATGTCATCAAGCGTGGGTGTTGCTACGACGGGTGCCTTCTCGCCGACCGCGATTCCCAGTGGTTCTGCCTGAATATCGATAAGAAAGGAATCTGTCTCCTCACCCGTAGAGATACCGAAATCGATTTGCCACAGACCAGCGGTGTCAAACGGAACCTGGGCTATGTACAGACCGGTGACGTCTTGGACTATCCAAGTGAATTCTGCAACAGCTTCGACCGACCGGTCTGGTTCATCAAGAGGTGACGCCATGACCGTGACAATCTCATCGGGAGAGCCCCGACGGGTGCCGTCAAGCTCGCTGACTGCGAATACCAGTCGACCGTCACCGACGGCTGGATCTGTCGAAGCTCGGATGCCGACAAGAGGATCTTTGGCGTCGCCGCAAGCCGCTGAGAGAAGCGCGAGCGCGAGCGCGACAATCATGGCACGTTTCATCGGCTGAACGCTAGGTCGCATCGATGCATACGAACATTCTGGCGGTGGTTCATCGGTCCACGATCCGTGCAATACTCGAAGAATGTCGATTGTGATCTGGGCGACCGCCATGCTGGTCATGGCTGGAGCCGCTACGGTTCAAGGGGCCGTCGGTCTGGGCATGATGATGATTGCGGTACCTGTCTTGTCCCTTCTCAATCCCAGCCTTGCCCCAGCTCCCCAACTCCTCGTGGCGCTGCCTTTGACGATTTCGATGGCGTGGCGCGAGCGGGGTGCCATCGACTTCAGCAAGGTCGGATGGATCCTCGCCGGCAGAATCCCAGGAGCGTTCATCGGTGTATATCTCCTCGGCGTCGCCTCGGCACGAGCTCTGGATGCGTTCATAGGCGTCGCTGTTCTGGCCGCCGTCATCGTGATAGGTCGTGGTGTGCAAGTCCGTCGTACCCGAACGACCGGAACCTTGGCAGGCATCGCGTCAGGTGCGTCGAGCATCGTGAGCTCCATCGGTGGACCGGCAATCGCCCTGCTGTACTCACGGGACGAAGCTGCAACAATTCGTTCGACCCTGGCGTTTCTGTTCACGTTCGGGATCTCTACATCTGTCATCTTTCGAACCGCGGCGGGGCACTTCACCTGGTTCGACGTCAGAGTTGCCGGGGTACTTCTCCCAGCGGTTTTTGCAGGTATGTGGGTCTCGGGCCGAATCAAGGACAACATGTCATCGAGCCTGGTTCGAACAGGGGTCCTCGCAGTGTGCGCGTCAGCCTCAGCAGGGCTCTTGATTCGCGCGGCGCTGGGCTAGCTTGACGTGCTGTCTGTTCCAACGGAGTGCCAGACATCCGAGAGAGCTTCGAGCAGTTCCCCGGCCGCCCACACAAGCACGAACACCATCACGACCAACACAAGCGCCGTCGAGACCCCTCGCACCCAACCTATCCACGAAGTCTTCTTGGCAAAGACCGTGTTCCACATATCGCCAAACAGCCCAAGAGGTACCGCCATCCTCCCAACGTTTTGGGAGCCAGAGTCGTCGGAACCATCGTTCCGAAGCCCCGCTACGACTGGTTGTTCGATGGTGGAGTGAATCTGCTCTCCGCCAGCTGTATGTGACCCTGTATCGTCAAGGTCTTCGAGTTGAGGTCGTCTCTCCTGCAAGGTCTCGACATCAACCGCCAGGGCCTCAGCAAGGGACGGCATGATCGCAATCGCGGGAGAAACCTCATCTCTCTCCCACCGTCTCACAGATGACGACGAACGTCCAAGCCGTTCAGCGAGCTGCCCGAGCGACATGCCCTGTTGGAGCCGAGATTCACGAATGTAGTGCCCAAGCGAAGTTTGATTGTCCATCGGAACCCATGGTATCTGGATTCTCAACATCGGAGGTACCGCCATCATCTACCATCGGACCACACACGAAAGGATCTTCTCTTGCCGGCTGATGTCGCAACCCTCGCAGACCTCTACGTTCAGAGCGTCGCAGCCTTCCCAGACAACCCGCTGTTTGGTCAACGCACCCCCGATGGAAACTGGGAGTGGATGACATACCGCGAATTCGGCGAAGCAATTGACCAGGTCAGGGGCGGGCTTGCCTCCCTTGGAGTGACCAATGGTGATCGCGTCGTCGTAATTTCCGATAATCGAATCGAGTGGGCAGTCGGAGCATATGCCACCTACAGCTTGGGTGCCGCTTGGGTACCGATGTATGAAGCCCAGACCCAGAAGGACTGGAAGTACATCCTCAGTGACTGCAGCGCCAAGGTTGCCTTCGTCGCAACCGACGGAATTCGTGCGCAGATTGAGGAACTCAAGGCCGACCTTCCAGCACTTGAATCGATCATTGTCATCGACGACCCAGCTGGCGGAGACGCCATTGACTACACCGAGCTTCTTGCAAGAGGAGCGGCAAATCCTGTACCCCTTGCCATCGTCCAGCCGGAAGATCTTGCGGGACTGATCTACACATCTGGCACAACGGGCGACCCGAAGGGTGTGATGCTGTCGCACGCGAACATCGCATCGAACCTCAACGCGCTCACTGTGATCTTCCCACTCGAAGAGGAGGACCGTTCTGCATCGTTCCTCCCGTGGGCACATTCATTCGGACAGACGGTCGAACTCCACGCATTGATCTTCTTCGGAGCGTCGACAGGCCTCACAAGTGCAAAGACACTCATGCGTGACATGCCAGAGATCAAGCCGACAATTCTTGTAGCTGTCCCGACGGTCTTCAACAAGGTCTACGACGGACTCAAGAAGCTCATGGCGGCTGAGGGCGGCGTGAAGGAGAAGATGTTCAACGCCGCAATTGCAAACGCCCACAAGCGTGAGGAGATGGCTAACCGCGGCAAGCGCAGTCGTTCCGTCGATGCAAAGCACAATCTGTTCGACAAACTCGTCTTCTCAAAGGTGCGGGCACGCTTCGGTGGCAAGGTGAGGTATGCGTTCTCCGGAGGAGCAGCGATCTCCACCGAGGTTGCGGAGCTGATTTCGGCTGTGGGTATCACTGTGTACGAGGGCTACGGCCTCACAGAGACGAGCCCGATCGCCACGTGCAATGTCAAAGGGGCACGCAGGGTTGGATCGGTCGGAAGAGCAATTCCTCATGTCACGGTCACCATCGACACGGACACGACCGGTGACAAGGAAATCGGAGAGATCGTTGTGCACGGACCCAACGTGATGATGGGCTACTACAACCTCCCACAGGCCAACGATGAGGTCTTTACCGGCGACGGCGGTTTCCGCACAGGTGACCTCGGGCACGTTGATGCCGACGGTTACCTCTACATCCGGGGTCGTATCAAAGAGCAGTACAAGCTCGAGAACGGCAAGTACGTTGTGCCGTCTCCGATCGAGGAGACGCTGACGCTATCTGGATACGTCGCACAGGCGATGGTCTATGGCGAGCAGCGACCGTTCAACATCGCTGTCGTGATCCCCGACTTTGAGTACCTCGGCAAGTGGGCAGAAGAGAACGGACTTGGAGGATCCAAGCCGGCCGAGTTGATTGCTGACCCCAAGGTCGTCGAACTCTTCAAGACAGAGATCAACCGCGCCCAGAAAGAAATCAAGCACTATGAACGGGTGCGCGACTTCGTACTTGGCGACGAGGAATGGACACCAGAGAGCGGCATGCTGACGCCTTCGTTGAAGATCAAGCGCAGAGCGATCATGGCCGATTTCGGAGCACAGATCGACGACCTCTACGAAGGCGACGACCCACTCCTGGGAAGAGACACGCAGACGAAATAACCGAGGACAGAGCGAGGACGCTCGCTCGAATCCCGATAGCCGAAATCCGACAGCACTGGCGAAACCAACCGGCGCAGCGCGAACTGAGAGCTGAAGGCTGAAAGCTGAAAGCTGTTATCGCGGAGGCGGACGGGAATCGAACCCGCCAGGGAACTTTCGCCCCCTCGTCGGTTTTGAAGACCGCGACGTCCACCAGGCACGCAGTCGCCTCCATGGGAGCAGCGTAATCCGTCTGCCGTTCACCGCGATCCGCCATCCGATATCGCCTACCGCCTACCGCCTACCGAGCAGAAGAATGAT
>JAQCAA010000080.1 GCA_027728645.1 Actinomycetota bacterium
GTTTGGTGGATCTGTCGAGCCGATAGCCCACACCCCTGAGAGTGGTAATTCTCGGAGCAGCTTCGTGATGTTCCAGCTTGCGCCTCAGCCTGCGAATGTGTTGGTCAAGGCTCTTCGTTTCGCCCCATGTCATTCCCCACACTTCGTCGAGAATCCGGTCCCTTGTCACTATTCGCCCCATACGTTGCGCGAGCATCGCCATGATCTCAAATTCCTTGCGAGGAAGGTCAAATTCCTCAGACCCGACGGTCAGAACATGTCGATCCGCATCGAGTTCGACAACCCCTTCGTGCCAAGAGTCCGTGTCCTCAATACCGGAACCACGCCTTGCGACGGCTCGAACCCTTGCGACAAGCTCACGAATCGAATAGGGCTTCTTGAGGTAGTCGTCGGCACCCAGTTCAAGAGCGGTGACAACATCGGCCTCGCTGTCCTTCGCCGACACGACGAGGACGGGAACCTGTGATACCTCTCGGATAGTTCGCAACACATCAAGACCCGAAACCAGCGGCAGCATGAGGTCGAGCAGAACCACATCGAAGTGCTCTTCGCGGAACAGCCTTAGACCGGCACGACCGTCGGGCGCCGCTACCACGTCGAATCCCTCCGCTTCAAGTCCGATCGTGAGAGCGTCCACATAGGCGAGTTCGTCCTCGACCATGAGAATCCTCATGCCGGCTCCTTCTCGACAATTGGAAGGCAGATTCTCACGGTGGTTCCAATCCCAAGGTGTGAGTCAATTGAAACCGTTCCGCCATGCGCTCTCGCAACGTTCCGAACGATTGAGAGCCCGAGTCCAGTTCCTCCCGATGTTCGGCTCCTTGCCTGATCGACACGGAAGAACCGCTCGAACACTCGATCGGTGTACCCGGCTGGAATACCGATGCCAGAGTCCTCAACCTCGATGCACGCTGCCCCATCGACAACAGCGCACCGATAGGTGATTCGCCCTGGTTCGCCCTTGGCTGCCGTGTAGGTAATTGCGTTGTCAAACACGTTGCGAACAGCGGATACGAGCTGCTTGGAGTCTGCTGTTGTGGCGGCAGCACCCACCCCTCCGTCAATCAATCGAATTCCGCTATCGGTGGCACGATCGACAACAGAGTCCACGACTTCTCTGACCACGTCTGCCAGCTCGACACGGGTCGGTGTTGCGGGGAGTGACTCAGTCCTAGCGAGTGTCAGGATATCGTCGACAAGACGCGCCATCCTTGTGGCCTCCGTCCGGAGTCGGTCGGCAAGCAGATTCCGTTTCTCGTCGCTATCTGCGTAGCCGAGCGTCTCGGCAAGGAGGGCCAATGCCCCGAGGGGCGTCTTGAGCTCGTGACTTGCGTTAGCAACAAAGTCTTTCCGCATTGCGTCAACGCGTCGTGCTTCGGTCTGATCATCGATATAGACGGCCGTAGCTCGCACAACAGGGTCGCTGTCTGGTGTCAGAGGCCCCGAGAACAATGGAATGGCACTCAGGACGAGGACCCGTCTCTCGGGTTCGTGCATATCGAGCTCTATGGCGTCGATAACCCCGTCTCTCGCTGCTCTCTTCCCAAGAGCTGACACTCTCGTGGCGAGAACGGCCCACTCGCCAGTGCTGTCGATCAACGATGTTGCAGTTCGGTTTGCAAACTCGATAGCTCCTGACGGCGACACAACCGCTATGCCGATCGCAGCGCCGTGGAGCACCGCTTCAAGTTCGCGAATCCGAAGAGAAGATTGGCCATCGCGTTCAACGGCCGCCCTGACTCGCTTCGTGAGTTCCGAACTCGACGATCGAGATTCGACATCGGGCCTAACAACATCGCCGATCGTGCGCACCGTGGCCTCGGCATCGATGGCGCGCCTCCGCATCAGCAAGAACGCAAAAAGCGATATGCCGCCAAGGACAAGCGCTGTAATCGTCAATACATCCATTGCGCGATGTTAGGAACGTCGGAGCTCAGCACGCTTGGCGTCGCGAGGCAAACCGAAGAGTTCATGCTCAGTTCACCCTGTGGTGAGACTCGCATCATGTTGGCCTCGTACATTTCTCGCAGCACCTTGGACAAGTGTTCGAGGACAACTAATTGAAAACTCCCATGGAGGGAAACGATGATGAAGATGAAAAGGACGGCTGTCCTGATCGCGGCGATCGCGCTGATCGCTGCGGCGTGTAGCTCCGACGGAACCACCACAACAACAACTTCTGGCTCCGGCGACCCGAGCGTGGGAGGCACAGTCACAATTTCTGGATCGTCAACCGTTGAGCCGATCTCGGCGCTCAATGCCGAGGCGTTCAGAGCGAGGAACCCAGAAGTTGGCATTTCCGTCGAGGGTCCTGGCACCGGTGACGGAATCAAAAAGTTCTGCTCGGGAGAGACAGACATTTCGGGTGCCTCTCGCCAGATCAAGGACTCAGAGGTTGAGGCTTGTGGCGCTGCGGGAATCGAATTCGTCGAACTCAGGGTCGCCGTCGACGGCCTGTCCGTGTTGACATCGGCCGGAAACACCGCAGTCTCATGCCTCAGCTTCGCAGATCTTTACGCACTCCTTGGGCCTGAGTCGCTGGGGTTCCGCGACTGGAGCGACGCAAACGACCTTGCAGGTCAGATCACAGGCGCAAACGCACCGTACCCCTCAGCCCAGCTGACGGTTACGGGACCTGGTGAGGAATCAGGTACCTATAACTCGTTCGTTGAACTCGTGCTCGAAGACATTGCGGATGAACGCGGTCAAGAGGCCCAGACCCGGCCCGACTACACAGCGTCAGCCAATGACAACGTGATTATCGAAGGGATCTCGGGATCAGACACATCACTCGGATGGGTCGGCTACGCCTTCTTCCTTGCAAACCAGGACAAGGTGTCAGCACTCGCAGTCGATGGTGGTGATGGATGTGTTTCTCCAACCCCACAGACCATTGCCGATGGTTCGTATCCGATCGCACGGCCGCTGTTCATCTACGTCAACAAGGAAAAGGCAGCTTTGAATGCGGCCGTCGACCTGTATGTCGACTTCTATCTGTCCGAAGATGGGCTTGTGAATGTGGACCAAGCCGGCTACATCAGGCTCGCCGACTACGCAGCTGTCAGGGCTATCTGGGCAGACCGAGTCACAGGAATGCAGAGCTACTAGAGCAGGAAGCCGCCCGTGGGACCTCGGATTCGCCGAGACCTTTCACGGGTGGCGTTGTTCGCTACGCTCCTAACCCGATGACACCGACGCTAACGATCGAAGCTCTCGCTGGAGATCCCAAGAGAAGACGCAAGGAGCGGCGCGTCCGCACTCTCTTCGCAAGCGCGGGGATGGTCTCCATCGCCGTGAGCATCTTGATCATGGTTGCGCTCATCGGCGAGGCGTGGGCCTTCATTTCCCAGGTGGAGTTAGCGTCACTGTTCACCTTTGGCTGGTTTCCCCGCCGCGGGTTCTATGACATCCCTACTCTCATCGTCGCGACCACACTCATTGCGGGCATCGGCATGATTGTGGCAGTTCCACTTGGCTTAGGAACAGCTTCGTATCTCGCCGAATATGCATCCCCCCGAGCGCGCCGTTGGTTGAAACCGACCATCGAACTCCTCGCAGGAGTCCCTTCCGTTGTTCTCGGTTTCTGGGCGCTGACGTTCATCAGCCCGGAGTTTGTGCAGCGGCTTTTCTCAGCTGCACCGCCGTTCACGATGATGGCAGCAGGGCTCGGCGTTGGAGTCCTTATCACGCCTCTGGTCGCGACCGTATCGGAAGATGCAATGCGAGCAGTACCAATCGATCTCAGGCTGGCGTCCTATGGGCTCGGAGCGAACCGGTCCGTCACCGTGAGGAAGGTCGTGGTCCCCGCTGCACTGTCTGGCATCGTGGCATCGCTGATTCTCGCGCTGTCGAGGGCAATTGGGGAAACGATGATCGTATTCATGGCTGCCGGTGCAGTCGGGGGCGCATTGAGAACCGCGAACCCACTTGAACCGGGACAGACGATGACGGCCGCAATCGCGGCACTCGCTACAGGTTCTGACCAAGTCGCTGGCGAGGGGCTTGCCTTCCAGAGCCTCTTCTTCGTCGGGCTCCTCCTCTTCTTAATAACGCTCGTTCTCAACAGTGTCAGTAACCGATTCGTCCGCAAGTATCGGGAGCGCTACTGATGACGGCAGCAACCAAGCGTCGCGAAGAAGAGACGAAGCGGCAAGTCGAACGCGCCATCGGTCGGTCTGGTATCGACTGGACATCGGTGTGGTTCTCAGGGGCACTCGTGGTCCTGTTGCTCACAACCCTTTCAATCCTCTTGGTACTCATAGCCGACATCTTGATGAAGGCTTGGCCCACCTTTCAGGAACGGGGCATTACTTTTGTCACCGACGGACTAAGCCTGAACCCCGCAACAGCGGGCGTCTTCACTGCAATCGTCGGCTCGGTGATGATCGCGACGATCGTGGCTGTCATCAGTTTCCCAATTGGTATCGCCGCTGCCGTGTGGCTTGAGGAGTACGCACCAAACAACCGGTTCACCCAGTTTGTTGACACCACCGTCCGTAATCTCGCAGGGGTCCCTTCAATCGTCTACGGCCTCTTGGGACTCGCGATATTCGTGCCGCTGGTACGAGCGCTTGGTCTCGGCGGATCAAGCGACGGAAAGAATGTGCTTGCAGCAGGGATCACCATGGCTGTGCTCGTCCTACCGATCGTTGTGATCACAGCGGCGGAGGCAGTTCGAGCTGTGCCCTACTCCATACGTGAAGCGGGTTTCGGAGTCGGTGCCACCCAATGGGAGGTCATACGCAGCCATGTGGTCCCGTCCGCGTTACCAGGCATCTTGACGGGGACTGTCCTGACATTGGCGCGAGCGATCGGTGAAACCGCCCCACTTCTCGTCATCGGCGTGGCTACCGGATACTTCGCTCCCGCTGGTGATGCGACGCTCGCCGATCAGATCACCGGCCCATATACGGCTCTCCCCGTCGTGGTCTTTTCATGGTCACGCCAGACCCAAGCTGAATTTGCAAACACTCTGGCGCCGGCCGCGATCATCGTCCTGCTCGCTGTGTTGTTCATACTGAACGGAGCAGCCATCTGGCTAAGAAACCGAACTGAAAAGAAGTGGTAGCGCCATGGCCAATAACATCCAGACTGCGCATCGAGCAACGGCGGTGCCCATGAAACTCAATGAGGCTGGGAGTATCGCAGTGTCTGGTCCAAAACGGGTGACTGGCGGTACGCCAGACGATTCCAACAGAGTCATCTTGGAACTTGATGCCGTCGACGTCTTCTATGGAGACTTCCACGCCGTTGACTCCGTCACGATCCCGATTCGGGAAAAAGAGATCACAGCGCTCATCGGACCATCTGGCTGTGGAAAGTCGTCGGTGCTTCGATCGATAAACCGTATGAATGACCTGATCGACACTGCCCGTGTGGAAGGTTCCATTCGATATCACGGGGTCGACCTCTATGGCCCAACGGTCGACCCCGTCGAGGTCCGTCGACGAATTGGAATGGTGTTCCAAAAACCGAACCCCTTCCCGAAGTCGATCTATGAAAACGTGTCGTTCGGTCCGAAGATCGCGAAGTACGGCGGCAACATGGACGATCTCGTCGAAGAATCTCTCCGCAGAGCAGCCCTGTGGGACGAGGTCAAGGACAAGCTTGAACAGAGTGCATACGCCCTTTCGGGCGGCCAGCAACAGCGACTATGCATCGCAAGGGCAATTGCGACATCGCCAGATGTTGTGCTCATGGATGAACCTGCATCGTCGTTGGACCCGATTGCAACACTTCGCATTGAAGAGCTGATGTTTGACCTCAAGCAGCAATACACGATCGTGATCGTGACACACAACATGCAGCAGGCCGCGAGGGTCTCTGACCGCACTGCGTTCTTCTCAGTCGATGTGAGTGGAGGGCAAAGGACAGGGCACCTCGTGGAGTTCTCAAAGACCACTGAGTTGTTCACCAACCCGAGAGAGTCCCAAACGGAGGACTACATCACCGGCCGGTTCGGTTAGGGGCGAATATGGAACCACACGACGCAGATCTCAGACACCACTACGACTCCGAGCTCGAAGAGATACGAGCAAGCCTTGTCGACCTCGGCACAATGGCGCTCTCGAACATTCGCCATGCGGGAATCGTTTTCAGCGAGAACCGACCCGAGGAAATAGAGACCGTTAGGAACGCTGATATTCCGATCAACGCGAAGTACACCGAACTCGAGGCACGCGTCTTCGAAATCCTCGCCCTCCAGCAACCAGTCGCGTCAGACCTTCGCTTCCTCGTAGCGTCCACTCGAATCCTGTATGAACTAGAGAGGTCGGGTGACCTGGCTGTGAACGTGGTCAAGGCTCTGGCCAGGCTCGATGGAATTCCCACCGACGCCAGTATCCACAGCGCAGTATCGCAGTTGGCGGAAGCATCGGCTGCCATGTTTACGCGTGGGATCGAGGCAATCGCAACACTCGATCCAGAAATCGGCATGGGTGCAGAGCTTGAGGACGAAGCGACGGACCACTTGACGGCCAGCCTCTACAAGCTTGTGACGTTGAACCAAGATGAGCTCGGCCTCGAGACCGCTGTCGCCCTCTTCCGGATCGGCAGATACTTCGAACGCATTGCCGATCACGGAGTCAATATCGCAGAGAATGTGACGTTCGTGGTCACGGCGCAATTCCCCGGCGAAGGATGACGTTCCCTCCGCGAGTCGTGGGCCGTGAAGCGAAAGGTCGGCACGGTCTGTTCGAAATCTCTAGTCTGGCGGCACGAGTCCACTTTGGATTCCAGACATGATGGGAGCATCCGGTGACAGATCAACCAAGATTCGGATCGGACACACCGCCCGAGGAGCCGTCAGGCACAGATGCGCTTTCGGCCGCGGCGAAGAACGTCAGTAGCCAGCTGACCTCAGGCGAGCGACTGGTGGCAATCGGAGCGCTCCTTATTCTGGTGGTTTGCTGGGTACTGTGAACTCTG
Source organism: Actinomycetota bacterium (assembly GCA_027728645.1). Lineage (GTDB taxonomy): Bacteria > Actinomycetota > Acidimicrobiia > Spongiisociales > UBA5794 > UBA5794. The sequence continues at coordinate 6,928 of JAQCAA010000080.1, forward strand.
ATCCTCGATGAGTACGGACTCTCGAACACGTCGGTACTCATCCCAATCGGCGTCCTGGCGGCGATGTACTTCTACTACTCGGGCAAGAAGGCTGCATGGCATGCCCTGTATGGCACATTCGTCAAGGTCGGAGCATGGGCGATGGCGATCATCGCGCTGTACGCGTTGATCGATGACACGATCATCGCAAGCAACCGTTATTCCGGGGCAACGCTCTTCTTCGAACTCACGTTTTATGTCGCCGGTGCTCTGTTCGCGGTAGGAGCTTGGCAGTTGCGAAACGACGACCGATAGAGCCCACCATCCTTGGAAAGGCTGGATGAGGACGACGTTTGGCGTTTGACTGACACCTTTGATTCGAGCGCTTACGCTGTGGCCGAGATCAGTAGTCGACAGATTTCGCCTGCCTCAAGGGCAGCGAACGTGTCTCGTCGGCTAGCCAATTTTTCGTCCATGACGGCATCACCGAGTACAGACCGGAGATCGTTGTCAAGTTCAGCGGCTGCCTCAAGCCAACGGACAGCGGTTGCCATAAATGCGCCGGTGACGTCGGACTGGCGGACATCCTCAAACCCCGCATTCTGAACCATGGCGAAGTAGTCGGCCGCAGGCGCCATGAACGTGTCAAAGGTGCCGATTGGGGGTGAAGCTTCGCCGTCAACCGTCCCGATGACAGTGAACACCATCCTGCCGCCCGGTTTGAGAACTCTCGCACAGGCTCTCAGCACGGAGAGCTTGTGTTCCAGTCAACAGAGAACGTCGGAATGGGTAACGGCATCAAACGAAGATACGCGGAATGGAATGTCGGTACCGATCGCGTTGACTGCTTCTGCTCGGATGCCTTCGTCGATTGCCCTCGCCCGTGCAAACTGCAGTCCCGCAGCGGCCACATCAGTGAGGATCGCTTGGCAGCCAGATTCCTTTGCAAGAAAGAGACCGGGCCAGCCGGCGCCCGTGCCTACGTCGAGCAGTGTGCATGATTCGTCGAGACCCAGGAGGTCAAGCAGCACTCGCGCGCCTTCGATGTCGGTGTAGCTGTTCCCCCCGTAGTCGCATCCGAAAGCACGTTGTTCAAGGGCCCGAAGGGGAACCGAACCTGCACTCTCGTAGTACGCATCGAAGCGGGCGATGAGTTCCTCGTGTGCCGCGAAATCTGTCACTTCGTTCCTCCGTTTGCCAAGGCCGTGGCTAACGCTACCAAATGGATCCGGGAGGTCGTTGACGATCAGCGGATGAAACGACTCGGTTTCACAGCAGCGGTCTTCGCAGTGTCAGCGATCCTGCTGAAACGCTCGCCGGCATACGCCTGCTGGTGCTATGACATTTCGATCAACAGTACATCTTGTGCCGGGCAGTGACGACTCGTCGACGGCTGCCAAGGTTTCCTCGACAGCGTGCTGGTCTTGCGTTCCCCAGTGCTTTAGGGTCTCTGGGACCAAGACGAAGGAATGAAATGCGACGACCATTGATTATCGGCGCCATTGTGGTCGCTGTGATGCTGTTGATCTTTGCTGGATGCAGCGCACTGACCTCAGAAGAGCCTGACGCCACACAACGACGCTGGCTGCTTTGGCGACTACGTCGTCCACCACAACGTCAAGCTCAACGACCACTTCAAGCTCGACCACCACAACGTCAAGCCCGACGACCACGTCAACGTCGACCACCACCACAACAACGATTCCTGAACCGGAATTCGGATTCTTCGTCGATGGATACGGAATCATCGACTTCGGCGCCACACCCGACGAGGTGCAGACAGCTCTTGAGCCGCTGTTCGGCCTGCCATCAATCGATAGCGGCTGGATCTTCGAACCGCTGTGCCCAGGAAACGAATTCCGCTTCCTCCAGTACGGGGACACGCTCTTCGACTTCCGGGTGCTGTTCACAGACGCGGACTTCTTCGGGACAGGCGACGAACAGTTCTTCTCTTACGACTACAACGGAGTTCTTGAGGTCCCAGTGAGTCCACCGGATCTCACTGTCGGCGCCACGGTTGCCGAACTTCAGGAGCTGTACCCAGAGGTACAGCTGCTCGAGGATCCGTTTATCTCCGGAGGAGTTGTGTATCTCGTTGAGAGCGACACTGACTTTGAGAGCCTGTTCGGTCGGGTAGCAGGTGAAGATCCAACCGATCTCGTGACGTCCGTACAAGGCGGAATCGGCTGCGGCGAATAGCCCGGGGTGTTCCCAAAAACCGACGCGAATGCTTCGAGCACACCTCGGTCAGATACGAGAAAGCAAAGAGCCCCTCGTCTGTCGGGCTT
>JAQCAA010000001.1 GCA_027728645.1 Actinomycetota bacterium
GAACCGAAAATCTGACGCGGTGTCCGCGAACACGACGGGGCGGTAGCTTGGGTGGATATCGGGCTTCACGGGGTCTCCTGACTGGTGCGTTGAAATTGTAGTGCCGGGGCTCGGCACTTCGACTACTGGCTGTTCTTTGCGACAGACAGCAAGAACTCTACGTTGGACTTTGTTGCCTTGAGCCTGTCGATGAGCAGTTCAAGCGCCGCTCCTGATTCGAGTGCGAGCAGTACCCGCCTGAGCTTCCAAACTTCTTGGAGTTCGGAAGGATCGAAGAGCAACTCTTCGCGGCGAGTGCCTGAGGACTCGAGGTCGATCGCTGGGTAGATACGCCTGTCGGCGAGTTTGCGATTGAGACGGAGTTCCATGTTTCCGGTTCCCTTGAACTCTTCGAAAATAACCTCGTCCATCCGGCTACCGGTCTCGATGAGAGCAGTCGCAATGATGGTGAGGCTTCCGCCTTCCTCGATGTTCCTCGCAGCACCAAAGAAACGCTTCGGCGGATAGAGGGCCGTCGAGTCGACACCACCAGAGAGAATCCGCCCGGAGGCGGGGGTAGCGAGGTTGTGTGCTCTGGCGAGGCGTGTGATCGAGTCGAGGAGAATGACGACATCCTGACCCGTTTCGACCATCCGCTTGGCGCGTTCGATTGCAAGTTCTGAAACCTGGGTGTGCTCTTCTGCTGGTCGATCAAAGGTGGAGTAAATGACCTCACCCTTGACAGACCGTTGCATATCCGTCACTTCTTCCGGACGCTCGTCAACGAGGACAACCATGAGATGGCACTCTGGGTTGTTCGTGGAGATTGAATGAGCCAACTCCTTGAGGACTGTGGTCTTTCCTGACTTCGAGGGTGAAACAATCAGTCCACGCTGGCCCTTGCCGATTGGAGCAATGAGATCAATGATCCTTGCCATCACCCTGTTGGACTCGCCATCAATTTCGAGACGGAGGCGCTGGTCAGGGAACAGAGGAGTCAGCTTTGCAAACTTGGGGCGTTCTTTGGCTTCTTGTGGGTCAAGTCCGTTGATCTTGGTGGCCCGGACGAGTGCTGGGAACTTCTCTTGGGCGCGAGCCGGGCGGACGGGGCCCGAAACGATATCCCCCTTGCGGAGACGCCCCTCTCGAACAATGTTCGTCGCAACATACGCATCCTTGTCACCTGGCAGATAGCCGGTGCATCGCAGAAAGCCGTAGCCCTCCGGCAGGATGTCGAGGATGCCTTCGCTGATCTCGAGTTCAGACTCATCTATGGGTTCGTTGTTGCGACTACGGTTCCGGTTGCGGTTCCGGTTGCGGTTCCGACCGCCCTGCTGGTCGTCGGAGCGTTCACTTGAACGGCCGCCATCGCGGTCATTCCGACGGCCATCGCTGCCGGAGTTGCTCCTGCGAGTGTCGGTTCGAACTGTAGAAGTCTCAGACGAATCAGATCGATCGGTCATATCAGCGTCCTCTCTGGGAGCCTTCGTAGGCCTTGAATCACTTTGCGTCTCCTCCGGCAACATCGACTCTTCGAACTTGTCCGAGTCGATGATCGCGGCGATGAGCTTTGACTTCTGTACTCCCTCATGTTCAACGTCGACGGCAGCCGCCATGTCACGAAGCGCTGGAAGCTTGAACTCTTGGAGTCTTGCTCTTGGTGTGCTCATCCCGAGTTGGCCCCTTTCGAGGTGGAGATGCGGGTCGTTTGGACCTGAGATAGCGCTCATCGCAGAATGCAATTGAATCGCTGAGGAATCTCCCACGACGGGACTCCTGAACAGAGCCGTGGTGGGAACCCTGAGATTATACGGAGTCTTTCTCAGTATCGGCGTTCTTTCGACACACCTAACAATTTGTTACCGAAGCGGAAGCGCTTCCTGTCCACCAGACTCAAGCTCATCAGGCTCGTCCAGGTCAAGAGTTTCGATCCGACCGCCACGGGTTTCGATCTTGCCAGCGCTCGTCTTGATTTCCTCGATATCGACCGCAGCCGCCGCGAAATGTCGGTCGAGGTTGCCCACTCTCGTCGTCAACCTTCCGATGTCTGTCAAGAGCACGCCAACCTCTTCTTGGATGACCCCGGCTTGCTTCCGCATTTCGACATCCCGAAGGATCGCCCTGACAGTCGTGAGCGTGGCCATCAGGGTCGTTGGCGAAACCAGATACACCTTGAGCTTGTGGGAGTCTGCAATCACATTCGGGTGATGGGCATGCAGCTCGGCGTAGACAGCTTCGGACGGAATGAACATCAGCGCTGTCTCTGACGTTGATCGAATCCCATCGATTGACTGGCCGACATACTTGTCAGCAATGTCCTTCACGTGTTTGCGAGTGTCAGCCGTCAGTTGCTTCGAAGCAGTCTCTCTCGCGAACGAGTCCTCCGCGGCGAGCATGTCCTGATATGCCTTGAGCGGGAATTTTGCATCTACCGCAATCGGCCCCGGAGGGTCGGGCAACTCGATCAGACAGTCAACGACTTTCCCGTTCTCCAACTTCTGCTGGTGGCTGTACGCAAATGTGGGAAGCATTGCTTCGACAAGATCCCTGAGCTGGACCTCGCCGAATGCGCCGCGGGCAGGATTGTCATCGAGCACGTGTTGAAGACTCACAACCTTGTCCGCAAGCCCGACAATGTTCTGCTGCGCCCTGTCGATCGTCTCAAGCCTCGCAGTCAAATCTCCGAGCGACTTGGCTGTCTTCTCTGCTGAATCGGTGAGGGTGGTCCCGACGTTCTTGTCAACATGCTCAAGTCGTGCATTGACCTGCTTGGTCAGCTCCGCCTGGGACCTAGCGACAGTCTCGGAAATCGCTCGCGATGCTTGGACCTGATTGTCGTTGACAGACTTGATTTGGCCCGCGAGTTCCTGTTGGCCCCGCACCATCTCTGCAACTTGCGCCGCCAGCGCTGCCTGCTCCGGTGATACCGGTGCGGCACCTTCCTCGCGGTTCGCCTTGCGAAGCATCACGACCATGCCAAAGCCGAGCACGACCACAACCGCTATCAGCGCCCCAATCACAAACTGCATGAGAGCCTCTTCTTCATCGTCATACGAACAGAGTAGACAGGGGGTGTGACAGATTCGGGATTAGAAGGGGCAGAAGGCAGAGGACAGAGGACAGAGGACAGAGGACAGACCGGCACTGGGCTTGGCTTCCGTTCTGAAAGCTGAAAGCTGAAAGCTGAAAGCTGAATCGAAAGCTGAAAGCTCGTCACCTACCACCCAAGTGCGGCTACGACCGAAGCGAGCGTTGGTGGCACCGCCGGCGCAATCATGATTCCTTCTACCGCTGTATCTGGGTCCTTTAGACCGTGCCCGGTCACCGTGCACACAACCTTGCCCTGTGGCAGGTCGCTCTTGAACTTGATAATGCCTGCCACTCCGGCCGCTGAGGCCGGCTCGCAGAACACACCGACGCGAGTAGAAAGAAGGCGATACGCCTCAAGAATCTCTGTGTCAGTGACCGCTTCGATCCTCCCGCCGGAGGCGTCTCTGGCTTCAATCGCACCCTCCCAGGAGGCTGGGTTGCCGATCCGAATCGCGGTTGCAATCGTTTCGGGGTCATCGAACACCTCGCCAGTCACGATCGGTGCGGCCCCTGCAGCCTGAAATCCCCACATCTGTGGACGTGTCCCCACCTCCGTGTAGCCTTTCCAATACGCTGTTATGTTGCCAGCGTTTCCGACAGGGAGAGCGTGCACGGCTGGCGCACCGCCGAGATCGCCGATGACCTCGAAGGCTGCCGTCTTCTGCGCCTCGATGCGATAGGGGTTGACAGAGTTGACCAGCGTCACATCGTGGTTCTGTGCGAGGAGTTTCACGATCTCGAGAGCGTCATCGAAGTTGCCGTCGATAGGGATGATTGTCGCACCGTGTGCAGCTGCCTGTGCAAGTTTGCCTGCCGCAATCTTCCCGGCAGGGAGCACGACAATGCAGTCAAGACCTGCCCGCGCGGCGTAGGCCGCAGCCGACGCTGAGGTGTTGCCAGTTGATGCGCACGCTACTGCCCTCGACCCAGCCTCAACCGCCTTTGACACGGCGAGAGTCATGCCCCTGTCCTTGAACGACCCTGTGGGGTTCATGCCTTCGAATTTCAACAAGACGTCTCGTTCAACAATCTCGCTTACGACGTCAGCAGAAATCAGGGGTGTTCCACCCTCCAAGAGCGTCACGACGGGAGTGGTGTCGCTGACCGGGAGGTAATCAGCGTGTTCGCGGATCACACCGCGCCAAGTCATCTTTCGACCCCGAGGACCCTGATGACCGCCGCAACCTCCAGCACCTCTGGAATCAGCTTCAGAGACTCAAGGGCGGCACGCTGGGACGACTCGACGGCTCTGTGGGTCACGACGATGAGAGATGCTTTGGTATCGACACCCTCTTGCCAAACGGAGCGGATCGAGACATTCGATTCGCCAAACCGCGATGCAATTTTTGCAAGAACACCTGGCTTGTCATCGACCATGAGTCGCATGTACCACTCAGTCTCGACGTCTTCGAACGGTACGATCTCACCGGGAGAGAACCGAATCCGAGGTGCAACTTGTGCTCCGGCAAGTGTCTCTCTGGCGGCATCAATCACATCGCCGAGGACGGCCGTTGCAGTGGGTTCTCCACCGGCGCCTGGCCCTGCGAACAACAACGAGTCGATTGAAGGTCCCTCAATGAACACGGCGTTCGTGGCACCCCGAATCGAGGCAAGCGGGTGTTCAACAGGAACCATGACCGGATGGACCCGTGCCGTGACACCCGAGCCCGTCCTGTCGCACACAGCAACCAATTTGATTATGTATCCGAAGTCCTCAGCAAACACCATGTCCTCGACCGAGATCGACTGGATGCCCTCGTAGTAGACATCGTCGAACCCAACCCAGGTTCCGAAGGCCAAGGAAGCAAGGATTGCGGCCTTTGCAGCGGAGTCGGCACCTGAGACGTCCGCTGTGGGATCCGGCTCTGCGTACCCAAGTGCCTGCGCCTGAGCCAACGCGTCCTCATAGGCCGTTCCCTCGTTCGCCATCTTGGTGAGAATGAAATTCGTTGTCCCGTTGACGATTCCGAGAACCCTGGTGACGGTCTCTCCTGCGAGCGTTTCCGAGAGAGGACGAATAATTGGAATTCCGCCACCAACCGCAGCCTCGAACAAGAACGGGACCCCAGAACGTTCTGCAGCGGCAATCAATTCCGGCCCGCGTGCGGAGATCAGTTCCTTGTTCGCAGATATGACGGGCTTTCCGGCCTCAAGGGCTGCGAGGATGAGATCGCCGGCAGGTTCGAGCCCTCCCATCACCTCAACCACGATGTCGACCGTTGGATCATTGACGACAGAGAACAGGTCGTCTGTCAACAGTCCGTCGGTCACTTCGAAGTCACGGACCCGGCCGAGGGTCTTTACCCCGATTCGGCGAACGTCGAACACGAGTCCCGTTTTGGCAGCGATCGCGCCGGATTCACCAATGAGTCTGCGTACAAGCGCACCACCGACTGTGCCAGCTCCAAGGAGTCCTATGCCAATTGTTCGTTCCATCGTTGGCGACGATAGCGCTACCAAACGGGCACTCGATTCGAGACAGACGCAGAGGATGGCCTACAGGACAGCCCGTTGGCTGCCGATGCCCCCATATGGGTCGAACCAACTCCTCGGTCGCTGTTGCGGCAGTGCTCGCTATCAGCTGCCTCATGTTGAGCAGTGTTTTGATTCCTGCCGCGTCCGCACAAGATCCGCCGCAGGAGACCACAGCGACCACGGCCACAACCGTTCCGCCACCTCAGGACCAAGAGGGAGAAGGCTCGTCTCCAGACGATATCCGGAAACCTCCGAACCCTGTCAAGCGATACAACGTTAAGAAGGATTTGGTTTTCCCGATCGTCGGCTCCACCTACTTCTACTCAGGCTTCGGGGCGTGTAGAGACAACTGCACACGCTAACACCACGGCATCGACATCATGTCGTATGGCTGGAAGGCCCTCCCCGTCGTCGCGGCTCACGACGGTGTTGTCACCAAAGTGACATACGACGAAGGTAATGCTGGTTGCTCGGTTCGTATCAGGGGAAGAGACCGGTGGGAAACCCGCTACTACCACCTCAACAACGACATACCCGGTACGGACGAGATCGGGTTCCCGTGCCCTGCAGCCGGAATCGAGGTTGGTTCCTCAGTCAGCGCCGGGCAGCTGATCGGCTATGTCGGCGATAGCGGCAACGCCGAGACAACTCCCCCACACGTTCACTTTGAACTCCGGATGCCCAACGGGCACCCGGTGGACCCGTACAAGTCACTCAGGAACGCCAAACAAGTTACCTACGAATGGCTCCCGAGTGACTTCAGCGTTGCGACCCTCGCAATTGCAGAGCGCTTTGACCCGGACCCTGCCTCGGTGACGTTGGTCGTGACCACGGACGAAGCACAAGAACTCATGTCGAGCGAGTATCGAACCATGCGTCTGGACGCACCGATTGTGGCTGTCGATCCGCAGAATCCAGTGCCGGCGCTCGCCGAGATCAGCAGGATCGGCTCCCAAGCGGTAGTGATCCTGTCCGACGTCGACGTGCGCTGGCTCGAAGACCTACTAATCGGCAACGTCGCGTTGGTCGAGACGCAGAGCATCCCCAAACTCGAGACTCAGCGTGTTCCGAGTGTCCCAGAGGCGCTTGAAGAGTGGGAAGCAAGAGAACCGAACCCGACCGATGTCTTCGCAACCGTAATCGCGGGCCGAATCGACAAAATATGGCGCTCAAGGGTCGAGCCGTTTGAGGAGTTCTCAGCCGAACACCGATCCCTTGTATTGGTTTCAGAGTCGTACGGCGCTCGCTACCTCGGGCTCCGATCAACTGCATCCCCAGGACGACACGCAGACCGAGACTTGCTCTGGTGGGCGACAGGCGACGGTTGGATCGGGACCGCGACAATTGAAGAAGTCCCCAATCGCGGCTATGCATATGTCACAGAGCGGCTTGCAACACCGTGGACGCTCGCATTCCTTGGCTCGCTCGCAGAAACACCACAGGTTCCTCGATGGAAGGCCAAGTAGAGAAGGCCCCGTTGCCGTGATCAGCCGATGTCACGCGCAACGAGATCTTCAAACGACTCTCGCTCTACGACAAGTTTCGATACCCCGTCCTTGACAAAGACGACGGCGGGCCGCAGGACCTTGTTGTAGTTGGATCCCATTGAATGACCGTACGCCCCGGTGACCGGTGTGCAAACAATGTCACCGATGATGGTGTCGAGCGGAAGAGCTGCCTCATTGACGATGATGTCTCCGCTCTCACAGTGTTTCCCTACGATGCGCACTCGCAGCCCCCTAGGTGACGTGACTGCACGAGGAAGGAACGCTTCGTAGCCAGAGCCATAGAGGACAGGTCGTGGGTTGTCAGACATCCCACCATCGACTGCGAGATAGGTCCGGACACCTGGAATCTCTTTGATTGTGCCAACCGTATATGCCGTCACCGCTGCCCGAGCAACAATCGAGCGACCAGGTTCCGCGCTGATTCTCGCAAGAATGCCCTCAGCCCTTGCCGCTTCGAGGACGAGCGCAGCCCATTCAGAGATTGTTGACTCCGACTCTTCTGCCAGATAAGCCACGCCGAGTCCACCGCCGATCGAGAACTCCTCAGCTGCTGACTCGTTCAGAAACGGCGTCAACGCCGCTATCGCTTTGCGATACGACTCGACATCGAATACCTGACTTCCAATGTGTGCGTGCACGCCCTTGTAGTTCATCGATTCTGATTCCGAGACACGGACAATCGCAGCCGACGCAATACCGCTAGCGAGAGGGAATCCGAACTTCGAATCAGCAATCCCCGTTTGGAGATACGCATGCGTGTGGGCTTGGATACCAGGGTTGACTCTGACAAGAATGTTCGGAACGTCATGCCCTTGTGCGACGAGTTGCTCGATGCGATCGACCTCGTCAAACGAATCGACGACGATTCTTCCAACGCCCTCGTCCATTGCCATCGACAACTCTTTGAGTGACTTGTTGTTGCCATGGAACACGAGCCGATCCGCTGGCACATCGGCCGCAAGCGCCACGAAGAGTTCGCCGCCGGTTGCCACATCGATGTGCATCCCTGCCGCGTGGGCGATCCGCGCCATTGCCTTGCACAGAAACGCCTTGGATGCGTATGCAACACCTTCACCGAAGGCATGCACCGCTTCGGCGCATGTGTCGATGAGGTGCTGTTCGTCGTAGATGAATAGCGGTGAACCGTATTCGGCCACGAGGCCAACGACATCGCATCCGCCGATCGACAGAGCACCATCATTGACGGCTGCTGAGTTCGGAAGCAACTCGAACGGGACAGGCGCGGTGGTCACATTCTGTCCGGAATCTCGATGCCGAGGAGGTCAAGCAGACGGTCGAGAACGGCGAGCGCTAGCCCAACAAGGGCGAGCCACGACGCTTGTCGTCGCGGATCCTCCTCGCTGAGGATGTGGCATTTCTCGTAAAACCTCGAGAAATCTGTTGCGATTTCGTATGCATACTCGGCGATGACATTGGGGGCACGGAGGGATACCGCTCTGTCCACCATCTCTGGCAGTCTGACCAACCGCAGCATGAGGACGCGTTCAGCATCAACGGTTGGTGCCACGACCGGTCCTTCCGAGAGTCCGGCTTCGGCCGCTCGTCTGAGGATGGACTTGATTCTGACGGCTGAATACTGGAGGTAAGGACCTGTCTTGCCCTCGAAGGCAGCAAACCGATCCATGTCGAACGTGTAGTTGGATGTGCGATGGTTCGACAGGTCTCCGAACTTGAGCGCCGCGAGTCCGACCTTGCGAGCAATCTCCTCACGCTCTGCCTGCGGGTAGCCCTCAGCGATGTGAGCAGCGTCAAGCTTGGCCCGAGCAGACTCAGTGACGAGTTCGATGAGGTCGCCAAGTCTCACGACCCCGCCCTCTCTGGTCTTGAAAGGCTTTCCATCTGGCCCGTTGACGGTGCCGAATGCAATGTGTTCGAGATCCACGTCATCCGGAGCAATCCCTGTGTTCTTTGCTGCCCGGAACACTTGCTCAAAATGCAGACCCTGGCGGGCATCAACGACATACAGCATCACATCGGCATGCATGTTCTGAACCCGCATTTCGACAGTCGCGAGATCGGTCGTCGAATACAGGTACGAACCATCCGACCTCGTGAGGAGCAGTGGCGGGACCTCCTTTGCATCCTCCTGGCGTGCGACATCGATGACAACGGCGCCTTCCGAAACCCTTGCCTGACCACTTTCAAGGAGCCGTTCGACGATTGGGGCGAGTCGGTCGTGGACAGTCGATTCGCCGTACCACACATCAAATTCGACATCGAGCGCATCAAAGTCCGACCGTTGACCCTCCACCGAAACATTCCGAAAGTGACGCCATAGAGCGAGGTAGCCGGCCCGACCGTTCTGGAGGTCGAAGGTGGCGACTCTGGCTCGGGCGGCGACGGCGGGGTCATCGGCGCATCGCTTCGTTATCACCGGGTACATGTCGGAGAGATCGTCAAGGTCGACCGGAGAGTCAGCTGGGTACGGTCCGTCGATTGCTTCGTCGTACTCTGGTTTGAAATATGGGAGCGCAGGTTGGCGATCCTCGAGCTCGATGATGAGTTGGCCGACCGGCATCCCCCAGTCTCCGATGTGGATATCGCCAGTAATTGTGTGGCCGCGAAACCTCACGAGGCGTTTGAGAGACTCCCCGATCACAGCTGACCGCAAGTGCCCGACGTGCAGTGCCTTTGACATGTTGGGACCGCCATAGTCCACGACAACGGTGAGCGGCTTGTCGACCGGTTGGACGCCGAGCCGTTCGGAGCCAGCCATGTCGGCGATCGCACCGATCAACGCGCGAGGACTCACAACGATGTTGATGAACCCGGGTCCAGCAATCTCGATTGACTCGATGAGATCCGGAGCATCAATCGAGGCGACGACAGCTTCGGCGATCACGCGGGGATTGCGTCCCAATGCGTTACCTGCTCCGAGCGCTCCGTTGCACTGATAATCAGCGAGTTCTGGCCGCTGGGAGACAACCACTTCCCCAAAAGTTGAATCTGTTCCGAGCGCGACAAATGCTTCTTCAAACACTCCGCTGAGCATCGATTGAAGTGACATGGGTTTGGTCTCGGTCCTTGGCTCATGGACACCATGTGAGGTGCCAGACCCGCAAGGTTACAATCCGCTGGCGCCCCAGTAGCTCAGGGGATAGAGCACTGGCCTCCGGAGCCGGGAGCGCAGGTTCGAATCCTGCCTGGGGCACTCGCGTGGTTCACCTGAATGGTCTCATTCCAGTCGGATGAAGACTCTTCGGAATGGTCCGGCACATACCGACGGCTGCGCTAGCTGTTCAGCGCTTCCTGAACGAGGCGGTTCACGAGGGCCCCGTCGAGATCTTCGCCGGAGCGCATGACGGCGCCGACGACCTGGCCGACCTGCGGGTCAGAGTCGGATCCGATTTCTGCAATCACGTTTTCGACGAGTGCGCGCGTGCCAGCTTCATCGAGTTTCTGAGGCAGATACTTTGCCAAATAGTCGATCTCAAACGCGATCGATGCGGACCGAGACTCTCCGGCCTCCCCGAGTTTGTCGTACTCGGCTTTTGCCTTCGTAATCCGCTTTACATAGGTTGAGATGATCCTGAGGTACATATCGTCGTCGACGACTCGGTCAAAACCTGGAGCTGCTTGTGCCGTCCCAACTTCGGCGCGCACCGAGCGAACGACGTTCAGCGTGGGCTTGTCAGCCGCTTTCATTGCCGTTTTCTGGTCGTTTCTGAGTTGCTCGTCGATCGACATGCTGGTTCCCGTCTTGTGATGAGGTCCCATGGTACCGAGTCCCCGAGAATGAGACGTGCAAGGTCGCGAAAACCCACACAGACTTTCGCCACGCTTTCGGGCGGGAAGAATTCCGCGCTTCGTACACTTAGGACCAAGAATTCTCACAAACATCTCAGAATCGTTTGACACGGCTGGGTTGATTGTGAAAGAATTCACTTTCTAAGCAACTGGCGAGATACGTAGGAGTGAGACCGTGCTGACTGTGATTGACTGGCGTGAACTGGCCGCTTGCCGAGACTCCGACCCCGACATCTTCTTCCCAGTCGGAACGACCGGACCCGCAGTCAGCATGATCGACAGGGCAACTGCTATTTGCTCTTCGTGCACCGTTCTTGAGGAATGCCTCGTCTATGCCCTCGAGACAAATCAGGAAGCTGGCGTTTGGGGAGGCCTCGCAGAAGACGACCGCAGACGCTACCGGAAGCGTTGGCTCGCCGAACGGCGCCGTCGCCGCCAAGCCTCGTAGCCCGAACCACGATCCGCGTACCCAGGGTTGGCGGACCATCAAAACAGGGGGCTGGAGCCCACAGAAAGGAAATCCAGCCGATTCTGTTTGCCCTCAGGCATCAAGCGTTCCGCGCCCTCCACTGAAAGAGGCCGTCTGGAGGCAATCTCTGTCAGTTCCACACCATTGCTGTGTGGTATCTAGGCCGCTAGATGCGCGGGCTCACGCTTTCTGTGGGCTGGAACCCCACGAAAACATGGTCCGCCAACCCTGGGTACGCGAACAAGTGGGTTAGAAGCCGACGCCTCGGTCGATTGGTTTGTCGACTTCGAGAAACGCTATCGAGCTGACATTGATGCCGAAACGGTGGCCACGGGTATCGGTGACCCAAAAGACAGAGTCTTTGCCCTTGACAGCCTTTTCGAATGAAGCAATCAGATCATCGGAATCCTCGACTGAGATCTCCAGTTCACGCGCTGAGGACAATCCGATCCGCACGGATATCGATTCTTTCATGGGGTTCCCTTCGTTTGGAGTAAGGATTAGGAGATGACAAGTTCGGGGTGGCTTCGGAGCCTTGGCTTTCGAGCCACCAATTCATCTGCAATTGAAGCAAATGCCAAAGTGGCTTCGCTCTCAGGGTCGGCAATGGCGATGGGGATGCCCGTGTCGCCTCCCTCCCTCAGAGCAGGAATCAATGGGATGCGACCGAGGAGCGGTACACCAAGTTCAGCAGCCAAGGCTTCTCCTCCCCCGGATCCGAACAGTTCGTAGCGTCTTCCATCGTCTCCCGTGAACCACGACATGTTTTCGATAACGCCAACCACCTCCTGATTGACCTTTCGCGCCATGAGTCCAGCCTTGACAGCCACGCGCTGCGCTGCGGGTTGCGGTGTGGTCACGACAATGATCTCTGAACGCGGCAAGTATTGAGAGATCGATATTGACACATCCCCGGTGCCTGGCGGCATATCGATGAGGAGGAAGTCGATGTCTCCCCAATACACATCGACAAGGAACTGTTCGAGGGCCTTGTGAAGCATCGGTCCTCGCCACACCACTGCTTGATCCGGATCAACAAAGAAGTCCATCGAGATCACGGCGACACCATGAACGACTGGAGGTATGAGCATGTCCTCAAGGACTGACGGAGCGCGGCTGACGCCCATCATCTTTGGGATTGAAAAGCCCCAGACATCAGCGTCCATGATGCCGACCGTGTGGCCCCGATTGGTGAGTGCGATAGCAAGGTTTGCCGTGACCGACGATTTGCCGACGCCTCCCTTGCCTGATGCAATGCCTATGACCCTTGTCTTTGTGCCAGGCTTTGCGAGGGCAACCTCCCTGTCGCTTGCCGCCTGACCACGCATTCGAGCACCGAGAGCAGCGCGCTCTTCATCTGTCATGGCTCTTGGCTCTATGCGCACATCCGTGGCACCAGCATCGGTTGCGGCGGCCCTGATCCTCGCGATGAGCTCTGCCTCCATGGGGTGACCACCGAGAGGCAAGGCGAGGTATACAACGGGCCGGTCACCATCGTCCGAGACATCGGTGACCATGCCGAGGGACCCAATTGTCGAGCGCAATTCAGGATCGACCACAGCCTCAACCGCCTGCCTGATCGCTGCTGCATCTGTCACGTAGTTGTCTCCTAGAAGGTTGCCCGAGCGAGGCTAGTGGTCTGTCGCAGGAGTGGATGCCGTGTCTCGGAGCAGCGCGAGTCGACCCTCGCTGCGCCGAGTCGTACAATACGGTGAAGGAGTAATGGCTATGGCTGAATCAAGCTTCGACCAACAGATTGAAACGCTCACGGGAGCTCTCGGCGACACAACCCGGCGGGGGATCTACGTGATGATTCGCGAGTCCCACGGGCCTGTGACCGCAAGTCAAATCGCTGCCAACTTCCAGATTCACCCCAACGTTGCAAGGCACCATCTCGACAGGCTTGAGACAGACGGGTTCATCAGAGTCTCAGAACGCCAGAAAACCAAGGCAGCGGCAGGGAGACCTGCCAAGCATTACGAAGCAACTGACAAGACCGTTTCAATCCAGTACTCAGCCCGCAAATATGACGCACTGGCTGAGCTACTCGTGGCCGTGATTGACAGGCTCGACACCGGTGCTGCGTCTGATATCGCGACCGAAGTGGGACACGACTACGGCATACGCCTTGGAGCGGAAATTGGAGTCCCAGACGATGAGGGCTACGAGGTCGCAGCTATGGCAATCGCCACATCAATGATGGGTGAAGGCCTAGGAGCTTCGACTGTTGCATCTGAAAATCGGATTGTTGCTCGATTCTGCCCTTTGGGGGGCTCCAACGACGATGGTCCAGGTGTTCTGCGAAGTCTCGATCGAGGAATCGTTCGAGGTCTCCTAGAGAGCGCTGCCGCACGCCCGGTTGAAGTTCGAGTCGATCACCCGAGCGCAACCTGATGGCATGGATCGAGACTCCGAGAGAAGACACGTGGGACGGCGACCTTGCTGATCTCTATGCACAGCTCGTCGATCGCGACCATGACAGGGTCGACAACATCATGCAGATTCATGCCCTCAACCCCAGGGCAATGGCCGCGCATCATGCCCTTTACATATCTGCGATGGCGGGAACAAAGAACCTGCGAAAAGTCGACCGCGAGATGATCGCACTCGTGGTTAGCACGGTGAATGAGTGTCACTACTGAGTAGCCCACCATCGTCGCGGTCTGCGACGCCTTCTCAAAGATGACGAGCTGCTCGCAGCGGTCGAGTCAGACTGGAAGACTGCGCCAATCGACGGCCGAAGAAGAGCCATGCTTGCCTATGCGGTGAAGTTGACTGTGCTCCCACAGAATGTGGCGGCTGCCGATCTCGAGGATCTCAGAGCAGAAGGGTTCTCTGACAGAGACATCCTCGATATCTGTGAAGTGACGTCGTACTACGCGTATGCCAACCGAATCGCGGACGGGCTCGGCGTGCAACTCGAATCGTGGCTCCCCCCGGACTGACTGCGACGCCCCCGCCGCTTACGTTTTCGGAGCTTTTGCCGGTCGGTTTTCGGTCCTCCCTCGAGGGAGGACGGGCGAGCCTGCGAGCCAGGAGGGTGGCCGGGACACGCAAGACCGCAAACCACGAGCGTGCAATCCCCCTGAATCGTCGCTCCGCTCCTCTTCCGTCCCCCTTGAAAGGGGGACCGATCTTCGAGCCGTTCTGGACGGTTCCTCGGTTATCGGGATTCCGTTCATCGCTTCCCCTCTGTCATCTGCCATCTGTCATCTGCCTGCAGCCATGTCTCTCAGCACCATGTGAAGGATTCCTCCATGACGGAGGTAGTCGACCTCGATCGGAGTGTCGCAGCGGGCAATCGTCGTGAACTCAACGACTGAACCGTCCAGCTTGGTAGCAGTGACCGAGATGTCTTTACGAGGCTCAAGGGCATCGGTCACATCGATGTCAAACGTCTCTGTTCCGTCGAGACCCAGCGAGTCAGCGGTCTGGCCTGGAGCGAAGGCGAGGGGCAGCACCCCCATCATGACAAGGTTCGATCGGTGAATGCGCTCATAGCTCTCCGCTATAACCGCTTTGACGCCGAGGAGGAAGGTTCCCTTTGCTGCCCAGTCTCGTGACGATCCCATTCCATAGTCTTTGCCGGTCAGCACGACCAGCGGAGTCTCGGCCTCTGTGTAGTTCAAGCTCGCTTCGTAGACGGACCGCACTTCACCGTCGGTGAAATCCTTCGTCCACCCTCCCTCGGTTCCCGGCGCTAGCTGGTTCTTGACTCGGATGTTCGCAAACGTCCCACGAGTCATCACTCGATCGTTGCCACGACGAGACCCATACGAGTTGAACATTCGGCGCTCGACACCGGCCTCTGTGAGGAAACGACCAGCAGGCGTGTCTGCCCCAATTGAGCCGGCAGGGCTGATGTGATCCGTTGTCACAGAATCGCCGAGCTTCAAGAGAACACGAGCCCCGGTGATTGGTTTGAGTGGCTTCGGATCTGGACCGAGATCTTGGAAGAACGGTGGCTCTTGGATGTAGGTCGAGGACGGGCTCCAGTCGTACAGGTTCCCTCCTTCGTCCTTGATCGCCTGCCATTCGTCTGATCCATCAAACACCGACCCATACTCCCGCAGGAACTGGTCTGTCGAGAGTGACTGTGCAACGGTCCTTGCGATTTCCTCTTGAGAAGGCCAGATGTCAGCCAGATAGACATCCTCTCCGTCGTCGTCAGTTCCAAGCGGCTCGGTCGTCAGGTCAATGTTCACCGTGCCAGCAATGGCGTATGCCACAACCAGCGGCGGACTTGCGAGGTAGTTCGCTCGAACGTCAGGGCTGATCCGACCTTCAAAATTTCTGTTCCCAGAAAGCACAGAAGCCGCGACGATGTCGTTCTCGCGGATGGCCTTGCTGATTGGTTCGGGAAGCGGACCTGAGTTTCCGATGCATGTCGTGCAGCCATACCCAACGTTATAAAAGCCCATGGCCTCAAGGTCCCGAGAAAGGCCCGCCTTCTCGAGATAATCGGTAACGACCTTCGATCCAGGAGCAAGAGAAGTCTTGACCCATGGTTTGCGATGCAGCCCGCGTCGGTTTGCTTTGCTAGCGACGAGCCCGGCAGCGACCATCACGGCTGGGTTCGAAGTGTTGGTGCACGACGTGATGGCTGCAATCACGACGTCCCCATCCTTGAGGTCAAACGTGGAGCCTTCGAGTTGAACGCCCTCGGCCGTGGCTCCCCCACTCCCGTCTGGGCGAAGCTGACCGTCGATGTCGATGTGCCATTGCTGTTTCATGCCAGAAAGCGCGATGCGATCCTGAGGCCGCTTCGGACCGGCGAGCGACGGCACCACTGTCGACATGTCGAGTTCGAGATAGGAGCTGTACGTGATATCGCGGGTGTCATCACGCCACATCCCTTGGAGCTTGTAGTACTGCTCAACCGTTGCAATAAGCTCCTCCGGCCTACCGGACAAGCGCAGATATTTGAGCGTCTGATGATCCACAGGAAAGAACCCGACCGTGGCTCCGTATTCAGGCGCCATGTTTGCGATTGTTGCTCGGTTGGCAACTGGCATCTCTGCGAGCCCCGGGCCATAAAACTCAACAAACTTTCCAACAACCCCGTGGGCTCGCAGCATCTCGGTCACGACAAGGACAAGATCGGTAGCAGTCGCCCCATCTGGGAGTTCGCCGGTGAGCTTGAATCCAACAACCTCCGGAAGAAGCATGTAGATCGGCTGGCCGACCATGACCGCCTCTGCCTCGATACCCCCAACACCCCAACCCACAACGCCGAGTCCGTTGATCATTGTGGTGTGACTATCGGTTCCAACAAGCGAGTCGGGATAGAGGACACCGTCGGAATCCCACACGACCTTTGCGAGGTACTCCAGATTGACCTGGTGGACGATGCCCGTTGCAGGAGGAACAACCGAAAAGTTGTCGAAGGCGCTCTGACCCCACTTTAGGAATTCGTAACGCTCCCGGTTGCGCTCGAACTCGAGGTCCGAGTTGATGCCGAGGGCATCGGGTGAGTTGAAGGCGTCAACCTGGACAGAGTGGTCGACGACCAGGTCCGCTGGTACGCGGGGGTTCACCTTGGCCGCAGATGATACGTCACCCGTCATTCGGACGATGGCCGAACGCATCGCAGCGAGGTCGACGATGGAGGGAACACCCGTGAAATCTTGAAGGACCACGCGACCGGGTTTGAAGGCAACTTCGTCGTTCTCGACCTTCGATGCGTCATATTGGGCAACCGATGTCACGTCGATGTCTCGGATTACCCGACCATCGTGGTTCCGCAAGACGGACTCGAGGAGCACCTTGATCGAATATGGGAGTGCATCAATGTCACCCATATCCCGAAGGGCGTCGAGGCGGTAGACGGTCCGTTCACCGAGGGGTGTGTTGATGGTCGCTTTGGATGCAAAGGGGTCGTGGCTCACAATGCCCTCTTCCGTCGGGGTGGGTGTATGTGTTCAGTTTCTAAGAATACCGGTTCGCCGTGGCCGAATTCGTGGGACAAAATCGTTCGATCTTTCGCTGACCACGAAGATGCTCCAAAAGCACGAAGAACCCCTCGCCGCCTCGGATCGATGAGGCAGGAAGGGATCAATTTTCGATCCAGATTCGGAGGCTTTCTCGTTCTGTGGGCTCCAGCCCCCCGTTTCTATGGTCCGCCAACCCTGGGTACGCGGACAATGGCGTTTAGGGGACGTATTGTTCGGTGAGGGTTGAGACCTTGCCGTCTTCGGTGTAGGTCAAGGTACATCCACATGCCTCGACCGTCTGGGCCGCCGCTTTCTGTCCACGCAACCGACGCTTGAGCGTGCCTCTATACGAGTTTCGGGCCGTGTTCAGGGCGTTCGATAGAGATATGCCCTGTGATTCGTCACCGTCGGCCACGCCTCGGCGTTTGTTGCCCTCAGCCACGCGTCAACCACGACATCCTGGGCGTCGAACGGCCCGACAACGCCCGTCGCAAATCGAACAAGCTCGTCGGCATGTTTTCGATAGATTTCTTCGTTCATACCCATGAAACACCGAGGCGTGCCGGATCGGATGACACAATTCTGGGAAGCTCTCAGCTCTCAGCTCTCAGCTCTCAGCTCTCAGCTCTCAGCTCTCAGCTCTCAGCTCTCAGCTCTCAGAACCCACAGTCTCCGGTGACGGCCTGTCATCCGCTAATGCGCTATCCATCGGATTTCGTTTATCCGGATTCGGCATGCCCTCTTGCCTCAATCTCCCCAGTAGCGCTGTTCTTGGAAGGGGTCGCCGTACATGTGGTAGCCGTTGCGCTCCCAGAACCCAGGGGCATCCTCCGAAATCAGGGTGAAGCCGCGCACCCACTTGACGGACTTCCAAAAGTAAAGATGGGGAACGACAAGTCTCAGTGGGTACCCGTGGTTCAACTCGAGCGGCTCACCCTCGTAGGTGT
The DNA here is from genome assembly GCA_027728645.1 of Actinomycetota bacterium. GTDB lineage: Bacteria > Actinomycetota > Acidimicrobiia > Spongiisociales > UBA5794 > UBA5794. Next base: position 18,170 of record JAQCAA010000001.1, read on the forward strand.
GGGCAAACAAATTTTCGTGCGCAAGAAAATCCTCGATGGGGAGATTGGCGGTGAAGCCGTGGTAGGCGTTGATCATCACATGGGTGGCGTCTGGGCTCGGCGCTATCTGCTCCCAAAGATGATTCACGGGAACACCTTTCCAACTCGTGTCGAACTTTGACCACTTCGTGACGCAGTGAATATCAGCAGTTGTGTCGGCCGTCGGCATCGCCTCAATCTCAGACCACGACCACTTCTTTGGCTCGGCGACGAGACCATCGATAACAAAATCCCAGTCGTCGAGATCGACCTCTGGGACCGATCCGGCATGGAGCACAGGGAACCGCTTTGTGTGGTATTGGCCCGGAGGAAGCCTCGCGGGATCAATCCCGAGCGAGGCAAGCTCATCTCGGTTCCGTTTGAAAAATGACATGACGAAAGCGTAGACCAGCGGATCATGTGGGCGGGCGTTTGTCTGAGGCGGTCGGAAATCCAAGCGCCGCGCCGCCGGGCGGACCGTTATCCGGAAGCCGCCTCTACCTTTGTGCGCATGCAGCGGTTCGTCACATCCACTCGAACAGCGTTGCTTCTCGTGGTGACGCTCACAGTCGTTGCTTCCGCGTGCAGCGCAGACAGCGCTGTCGAGATCCCAGGCAGCGATGCACGCACCCTCGAGCTAGCACCCGATTTCACCGTCCCCACCCACGATGGCGGGACATTTAGCCTCGACGACCATATTGCGAAGGACGGCCGACCGATTTTCATGAATCTGTGGGCATCATGGTGTTTCCCGTGCCGCGCCGAAATGCCTGCGATTGACGCTGCATCGAAGACCCACACCGAAATTGCGTTCATAGGCATTTCAGTGAAAGACACGAGAGCCGAAGCAACCGCATTTGTTGAGGAGATCGGCGTCACATACACCATCGGTTTTGACGATGACAACCAGGTTGATGACGAGTATCGCCCTCTCGGACTTCCCGCCTCCTACATCATCTCAGGAGACGGTGTCATTCTCGAACGGATCTTTGGCGAGGTCACGGAGGAAAGCCTCGCAGAGAAGTTCGCGAAACACTTCGGCTAGCTCTCAGTCGGAATCGTTCAGCCGACACAAACAGCTGGGCACACCATCCATGTGCTGCTGGTCCTTGCGGTTCCTGCGATCCACCCAGGCGGTACCGTGTGCGGTTCGCGTAACGGGAGACCAGAGTGACAACGGAGGGACAAGCAACATGGCGCAACGGCGTGCGCGATGTCGCCCCGATCATTCTCGGAATCGTCCCCTTCGGGCTCATCTTCGGCGTCACCGCAGCGGACGCAGACATTGACCAACTTGCAGCGTGGGCATCATCGTTTCTGCTCTTCGCTGGTGTCAGCCAGCTGGCCATAGTCGAAGTTCTCGGTTCGGACGGGATCGCCATAACCGCGCTCTTGACTGCCGTGGTGCTCAACTCTCGCCACCTCATGTATTCAGCCGATATGGGGTGCTACACAGCAGACGAACCGCTCAGGACAAAAATCGGGATTGCATACCTGCTCACAGATCAGGCCTACCTCGTATCGACCTCGCGATTCGGCGACCCAGACAACTCGGATGGCCTTACATCGTTCTATTTCGGTGCGGCTCTCACGCTGTGGGGAACCTGGCAAATCACCACGACGGCCGGACTCCTAGTCGGAAACTTCATTCCAAAGTCATGGGAACTTGGCTTTGCCATCCCGCTCACATTCCTCGCGCTGCTCATCCTCGCCGTGAAGTCAAAACCGGGACTGGTCGCTGCCGTCGTTGGCGGTTCGGTCGCCGTGGCAACAATCGGACTTCCTCTTGGCCTCGGACTGATATGCGGCGCCGCGGCGGGGGTCGGGGCGGGCCTCATCTCAGAAAAGCGATTCGCATGACGATGTGGATTGTGGTCGTGCTCGCAGGCATCGCAACATTCTCGATGCGATTCGTCTTCATCGCTCTCTTCGGAGTGATAGCCGTTCCGCCACTATTGGCGCGCGCTCTCCGATACGTCGCACCGGCTGTTCTCGCCGCGATCACTGTCCCTGCGTTCGTCGCTCCCGGCGCGTTGTTCGACCCGATCAACGCCTTCGTGCCAGCTGGGATCCTCGGCGGGCTCGCCGCGTGGCGGAGCAAGAGCATCGGGGCAGCTTTCGCTGTTGGTCTACCCGCTTTGTGGCTTATCAACTGGCTCGTCTGATTCCGACCCAGCTCAGCGACCCTTCCAGATCGCGTCGCGTTTGTTTAGGAAAGCGTCGACCCCCTCCGCTGCGTCCTCCGTCATCGACAAAGCGGTGAGACCTATTTGCAGGTGGTCAAGGGCCGTGTCCACATCCATATTCTCAATCGCGTAGAACGACTCTTTGCCAAGGGCCAGAGCCGCTGGAGACTTCGACAACAGAATATCGACCGTCGCTGCCACCTCGGAATCAAGATCCTCAGCAGGGACCACGCGACTGACGACACCCAGCCGGAGTGCCTCGTGAGCATCGATGACTCGACCGGTCATCATCATCTCGATCAATGCTTTGCGAGGAACAATCGGAATCAGTACGGCAGAAATCATCATTGGCCACAAACCAAGATCGATTTCGGGGGTACCGAAACGAGCTGAGTCCGAAGCCACGGCAATGTCACATGCCGCGACAACACCGAACCCACCGCCAAGTGCCACACCGTTGATTCGACCAACAATCGGTTTCGGATTCCTTCGCATGGCCCTCAACAAGTCCGCGAGGGCTCCCCTTGCCTCGTGCCCAGGCAGCGGATCATCGACAAAGCCTCCCTTGAGATCGCCCCCGGCCGAGAACGCCTTGTCTCCAGCCCCGGTGACCACGACGACGGCAACCGATTCGTCGACCGCTGAACGCTTGATGGCTTGCGCCAACACAGCCATCTCGATATTCGAAAGCGGGTTTCGCTTCTCTGGATCATCGATCGTGATCGTCCCCACACCACCCTTGACGTTGTATGTGATCACCGGTGCTCCGTTCTGATTCGATGCCACACGTTAGCGAAATTCAGTTCCTTGGCTAAGTGCCGAATATGAAGCGACCGCTATCCTTACCTCATGCTTTGGATGCTTCTCGTACTTGTCTTGTCAGTAGCCGTGGGCTTCTTGCGGGGCGGAAGGCTCCGAAACCTGACCGAGATCCGCGTCACATCGTGGTGGCTTCTTCCCCTCGCTTTTCTCACCCTCACAGCGTCTTCGTTCACCCCTGCTGGCCAGGACGACCTCGCTGTAGCCCTCGTTCTCGTTTCCTACCTTCCGCTTTTGCTCTTCGTGTGGCTGAACCGAGACCTCACCGGCATCTGGATCGGGGGGCTGGGTGTGCTCATGAACTTCACGGTGATCGCACTGAACGGCGGGATGCCCGTTCTCCTGGCTGCGGCCGAGATCGCTGGTCACGACGGGGAACTGATGCTTGACGCAAAACACGTGCTCTTGGACCAGTCGACACGACTTCCGTTCCTAGCGGATGTTCTGCCGCTTCCAAACACGGTCCTGTCGCTGGGAGATGTCATGCTCGCCATCGGTGTCGGCGCATTCCTGGAGGACCAGATGCGAAAACCGCTGACGCTCTTTGCGCACAGAGTGCAAGGGATTCCAGGTTCAGCGTCAGATTCCTGAGGCAGATACCGATCAGAAGGTGATTTCGCCGCGGAACACCAGGACACGTCGGAGCGAGCTCCCGACTTGTGGGTCGAATTCGTACGCTGATCCCTGATGGATGCGCTCAAGGGATTCAATCGGTGAGAGTGCCAATTCGGTTCGAGCCTGATCGTACGCGCTCGCCACCTTGATGATTTTGGACGCTATTGGGATGTCGGGATCAACCTCGATCCCAGGGGATCGATACGGTCGGTGCTGCTGTGCAACAAGCGTGCTGACGTTCTGGAGATAAGGAGCTTCGGCGATGATCTGGGCTCCCCACCGTGCGATGTCCTCATCGGTGAATCCCGCCTTTACGATGGCTGGTTCGTTGAGCGTGATTCTTCCGACATCGTGCATAAGGGCCGCATACTCAAGCTCGACAACCTCGTTCGGGTGCAAACCCATCTCTTGAGCGATCGCGACTGCAAGGTCTGCCGTTCTGGTCGAATGTCCTGCGGGTGCCAGCCCAGCAACTTCGGGAATTTGGGCCAAGGCGCGAATCGTTTGGCCGTACGTGACTTTCGTTGAGTGGTAGCGCTCAAAGGCAAGATGGCCAAAGGTGTACGGAAGAACTGCAACCGCAACGGCCCACACGCCCATAACCGGCCAGGTGAGTCCGAGGAGCGTTCCTGCGGCAAAGATAGATATCACAACAGCCCAGTCTTCGAGGGCGAGGAGCCACAGATAGCGACCGGCGAGATCGCTTCGCTCAAGCCCGACGAAAGCGGCCACGAGAGCTCTGACGACAAACCAGACAAGACCCGCAGCGAGCACGGCAGCCACCACAGACCATGTGAGATCTATCACATCAGCTTCCACGACACTGTCGTAGGTAGCGAGGTAGACGAACGAGTACGCCGCCATCCCGAGAGCGTCAGTGAGGAAGTCACCGTCGGTGCGTTTCATCGAAAGGAAGAAATTCCTCTCAATGAGACCAGTGGCAGCGAGAGCGAGACAAATCGCTGCCCCAAGCGCCATCTGATCATCCATCAAGATTGCTGCTGCGACCGCGGCAGCAATGCCAAGGCTGAGCCTCGAGCCTGAGGGTGCTGGCACCGTGATAAAGGAAATCGTCGTGATGACAACGGCCCAAAAAATGACTGGTAAGAACCAGTCAAGGCTCTCAAGGTTGGTTCGGCCAACGCCTGCGGCGGTGAACACGACGGCTCCCACCATTAATGCAAGCCATGCGATGACGCTGAGCGTCTTGAGCCTCAGTTCAGCCATGCGACCCACCAGGCTCATCGGAGGTTCCAACATCGGACTGCTCCCGTCGACCGCGCTGCTCATCTGACCAGTCGCGTGGTATCCCAGAAGGTTGCGCGAAGCCGTGCTCCGCTCGGCGCCGAGCCTCGTCCTCTGTGATCTCGATCGGTGAACCGTATTCCTCTTTGGATGCCGAGAGCACCTCTACGAATGCCTCCACGACCTCTGGGTCGAATTGTGTTCCAGCAAATCGCCGCAACTCGGCGAATGCATACTCCTGGGAAAGCGCGACCCGATATGACCGAGTGGAGGTCATTGCATCAAAGGAATCAGCTACCGCGAGAATCCTTGCTTCAAGCGAGGGGGCGACTCCCTCGCCGGCGGAACCGTGGTAACCGTTTCCGTCGACGTGTGCATGGTGATTCGCAGCAATCTCGACCATGGGCTTGAGGAACTCAACCTCGCTCAACAGGATCTCGACATGATGAACGTGTCCCTGCATCTCCTCGTACTCGTTCTCCGTGAGACGCGCCTTTTTGCGGATTACCTCACGAGGAACCGCAAGCTTGCCGACGTCGTGGATCAGCGCCGCCCAGCGAAGCTTCTCGAGCCTGGTTCCATTGAACCCGAGGTGCAGACCGATCATGTTTGAGAAGTACGCGACGCGCTCTGTGTGCCCGCGGGTGTAAAGATCTTTCGCCTCGAGTGCCTTGATGAATCCGGCAAGCGTCGAAAGCTGAGCCTCCCTGAGACCTGCATACGATTCGAATGCCATGTAGCCGGTGAAAAAGACGATGGCAATAAGCGGAAGCGATGCGGGCCCAACGAGCAGAAGCGCTGCTCCGAGCAACCCGCCGAGGAAGCCCATGCCGACATACGGCACAACGAGTTGGGCCATATGCGACCACTTGTTCATATTTTTCCCGCCGTACACGCGACCAACTATGAAGGTCACGAGGCCGAGATTGACGATGCCGTACACGACAGCGGACAGCCCCGAAGCGAGTGCAACAAGCCCCACCATGGTCGTCGAGACCTCCCATTCTTCGCCTGCATCACCTATTTGGACGAGTAGAAGAGAAAGGACCGTCGTCGAGATCGCCGAATAGATGACGAGTTGACCAAAGTTCACGGCCGGCTGGAACCATCTCCGTTCTTTGACGTCCTGTGTCGTGAAGAGAGCGAGGGCTGCCATTGTCGTAGTACCGAGAACGGCGGAGCGGGGACCAAACGCAACGGCCGCGGTCATCATCACCATGATCGAAGGGCTGGCGAAGAGCTTGTCATTGACCTCGACGGCGTTCCACTCGAAAAACACGAAGGCAACTGCGAACACACGCCCAGGCAAACCGTTCAATGTCTTCGGTTCAATGAACCAGCCCGACCGAGAGACCGCATGCACATCAAGTGTGCGCACGTCTCGGACTCCGCCAAGAGTCCAACGCTGCCAAAGCGCAGGCAGTGAATAGTCAACCTAGTGCTCATCTAACCCTGTCGCAAGGTTTATCGGTCGATTGGCCCGCGACGTTAAGCAAAGCCCGGTCATCACTTGACCACCCAGCGCGGCATTGATGCCACACCTGTCACACAACAATGCACTACGCTGACGCTCAATGTCAGTGAACTTCAGAGAACTCGAAGAGGGTTTGACCCGCCTTGAATCGGTCGATGCCGCGCGGGTTGTGAACCAGGGCGACAAAATCACAGAGATCCACATAATCGCGGCCTCGGACAAACCGTCCAAGCAGGTCGCTCGCGATGTGCAAAGCCTCGCAATGGCTCGCTTCGGCTTGCCGATCGATCACAGGGTTATCTCAGTTGTGCAGATCAGCCCGCACCAGCTCGACCTTGCCACTGCCGCACGGGCCGCGCTTCGAGGCATCAACGAATCACCCAACGGCACACGCACGACGATTGAGGTAGTTCTTCGGCATGACAACGAAGAGCACACAGGGACCGCAACCGGTCCCGCGGTTGCCTCGGCTCGTCTCAGACTCATTGGCGACGCCACCATCGACGCGATCGAGAAGACATTCGACACCGTTCCCCCAATCGCTCTCGACTCGATTACAAAGGCTCAGGTCGGCACACGCGACGTAATCGTGGCCGTGGTCGCCACAGCAGGAGACCGCGGAGCCGAAGATCTCAATGTCGGATCGGCTCTCGCTCCAGGTTCCGTAGACGATGCTGCCGTCAAGGCGGTACTCAACGCTCTCAATCGACGGCTCGCCTCACTTGGCGAATGACGCTGCCTCGTCGGCCTGAAGCAGCGCAACTCAGCACCGGCCCCAAGCCCCGCGGGACCGCATTTGCCGTCTCGCCGCACTATTTGGCTTCGCAAGCTGGCATCGACATCATGGCTAGAGGCGGGAACGCCGCCGACGCTTCGATCGCGATCAACGCCGTACTTGGTGTCGTTGCCCCAGACACATGCGGGCCAGGCGGAGATCTGTTTGCACTCGTCCACCTCCCTGGTGAACCCACCCCGCGGACGCTCAACTCGTCAGGTCGTGCTGGATCGGGGCTCACAGCAAACGACCTGCGTGACATGGGCCTTGGAGAGATCCCTCTACGAAGCAGATGGTCAATCACCGTCCCTGGCTGCGTCGACGGCTGGTATGCCCTATCGGACGAACTGGGAAACCTGAGCGTCGCGGAGTGCCTGGTCCCCGCAATCGAAATCGCTCGGTCCGGGTTCCCAGTGTCAGTCGAGCTCGCTGAATCCCTCATCCGCGCACACGACGCAATCGGCGGTCAGGGGTCAGCCGTTCCCCTCTATCCGGGCGGTGAGCCAGCTACCGACGGTGCGACAATCAAACGTGTTCGGCTGGCGGAGACGCTTGATGCCGTCGCGTCTGGCGGACGGCGCGCGTTCTTTGACGGCGATGTTGCATTGGGAATTATTGAGGCGTCCGGCGGAGCTGTCACCCCCGACGACCTCGCCATCAATCAGGCCGAGTGGATCGTGCCAGCAAGTATCAACGTGTTCGGTCGGACCGCGTGGACCATCCCGCCAAATAGTCAGGGCTATCTGACACTGGCAACCCTCTGGATCTTTGAGAGCCTCAACCCCCCAACTGATCCCCTAGATCCTCTCTTCCAGCATCTCCTTATCGAGTCATACCGGTCCGTCGCATGGGAGCGAGCCCAATACGCGACCGAGCCATTGACAGCGCCTCTGCCAATCGACGAACTTCTCAACCCGACGAGACTTGAACAGATCGCATCGACCATCTCACTTGACTCCGCAGGGCGGTGGCCACGACCGAAGAAGGCCCCCTCAGGGACCGCGTTCATCGCAGTCAGTGACTCGGACGACATGGCTGTGTCGTACATTCAATCGAACTACTGGGGATTTGGCTCTGGCTTTTCCGCCGGATCCACCGGTGTCTTTCTACAGAATCGCGGTGCGGGCTTCAACCTAATCCAAGGTCACCCAAACGAGTACACGCCTGGGCACCGGCCGATGCACACGCTTGCGCCGACACTTTGGACCAAAGGCACCTCGCTAGAGCTGATTCTCGGCACCCGCGGTGGAGACCAACAGCCGCAGTACGTCGCTCAATTCGCGGCGAACCACTTCCATGCCGGGCTCTGCACCGACGATTCTCAAGTCTTGCCCCGCTGGACCATGGATCAACCCGAACCGGGGACCGACAGTTTCATCACGGTGGAACCTCGATTCCCAGACAGCGTCATCGCTGGCCTCGTGGGACGTGGCCACTCGGTGGAGACCGGTGCTGCATGGAACTCTGGGTACGGACCAATCTCGGCAATCGACAAATCGCGAGACAACAAGGCATCTGCCGATCCCCGCGTTTCGACATCAGCGGCACTGTCGATGTGACTGTCGAGGTCGGGAGCCCAGATCAGTCGCCGTCGGCTGGACAGCTAGCGAGAACGACCGTCGAGATGAGACGATACACCCATATATTGGCAGCACGCGGGTTGCTGTTGTCGGGGTTCACCTATACCCTGACGTTGTGAGCCGGCAACCAAGCACGGCCACCACACCGATCGGGGCGGAGCCCGAATAGGTGGAGCTAGGAAACGGACGAGCAAGATTCACGGGGACGCGTGAGACGGCCAATACCACTCGCATACGCTGGACTGCTGATTGTCGCCCTTGTGGCCGTAGTCGGGTTCGCCGCGTTCTCACCGAGTGCGGTTGACGCGGGAGAAGACAACAGGACCGAGGCCGTGGAAGCACCAACAAGCCCAGTGTCCGCAAGGGTTGCTTCGGCGATTCTCGCCCTCCGCGTGTCTAACGCCGACGCCCGCCTTGCGGAAACTTCCTCGCCGTCAACACCGGAAGCTGCGCCTTCCACCGTGACCGTCGGAGAACCAGATGTCACTACACCCTCCACCGACGATCCAACAGCGACGGTTGCGCCGAACGCAACACCCGCGCCGAGCGTGACAGTTGCAACGGTTCCAAGCGACACCACTCCCCCAGATCTGCACATCACGTCCCCGTCCGACGGTGCGACGGTCAACGATCGTGTCGTGACGTTTGAGGGCACCTCAGAGCCTGGCGCTGAGGTCTCTTCTGGACCGTATGCGGCGCACATCGACGAAAACGGCAACTGGTCAATCAAGCTCGTTGTTTCAAGCGAAGGTTCAAATGCGAGGATCACTGCAATAGATCAAGCAGGGAACTCTGTAACAGAATCGATCACGGTTACGTACGAAGCTCCGGCACCTCTATCAACAACGACCACCACGAGCCCATCTTCACCACCCACCACATCCGCAGCGACGATATGGTCACCTCTTTGGCCCGCAGACGCGGCAGGAAGGCGCGACGTCGAATACTGGCGGCCACTCGTCGAGCAGTATTGGCCTGAGTATCTGGTCAACTGCGCCCTGAACATCATCCACCTCGAATCGTGGGGCAATCCGCAGGCATACAACCGCTCAGCGAGCGCCGAAGGGCTCTTCCAGCATCTCAGCAAGTACTGGAAGGGACGAGCTGCTAGTGCCGGGTTCCGGGATGCGAATGGACTCTATGCGACTCCGTACAACGCTGAGGCCAACATCGCCGTGTCGTGGTACCTTGCCAAAAACTCATCCCCGTGGGATCGACATTGGTCTGTGGACCCGCAGCACCCGAATGCTCCGTACGAGTGCACGGAATGATTCGGCGTATCATCGAAATACGATGAACCGAACATTCAAGAACGCGATCAGGTTGGCCGGTGTAGCAGCAGGCTTGGCAGCCGCCGCTTGGGCAATGCGAGATCGCCTGCTTCCCGACCCCGCACCGCCGACCGACACTCCCCCGAAGTTTCGCACGGGTGGAGGAGAGTCCACCGACGACATCACGTCCATCAAAGGCGTAGGTCCCGCCTTCGCTCAACGTCTCAGCGAGGCTGGAGTGTCTACATTTGCAACGCTCGCAGCCGAAGACGCCGCGACAATTGCCGAGATCGCCAACACGACCGAAGCAGCAGCACAGCGTTGGATCGACGACGCAGCTAGCCACCTCTAGCAATGCTGTACATCGCGGAGCCCGAGAACCTCGGCGACCTCCTCCCAGAGGAACCTTCGTACCGCACAGATCAACTGAAGAATTGGCTGTACAAGCACCCTGTCCTCTCCGCCGACGAAATGACAAATCTCCCAACGGCGCTCAGAGACACAATCGGTCCGCAGCTGTGGCCGTTTGAGCTGGCACAAGAGCAGGTTGGGGACGGCGGTTCGACCCGCAAATGGCTGTTTCTGTGCACCGACGGTGCACAGATTGAAACTGTCCTCATGGGATATGCGAACCGCACCACCTTGTGCATCTCCTCCCAAGTGGGGTGCGCCATGGGGTGCACCTTCTGCGCGACAGGTCAGTTCGGGTTCGACAGGCACTTAAGCGCAGGAGAAATTGTTGCACAGGTGGCGTATGCCAACGCGTATCTGGCTTCGACACCCATTCCCAGAAGCCCAGCACGGGTAACCAACGTGGTCTTTATGGGGATGGGCGAACCACTCGCAAACTACAAGCACACCAGAGAGTCAATCCGAAGAATGATCGAGACAATGGGGATGTCTGCACGATCGATAACCGTGTCGACCGTGGGCTTCGTTCCGGGCATGCGAAAACTGATAGAGGAACCATGGCAAGTCAATCTGGCTGTCAGTTTGCATTCCACGATCCCCTCGGAGAGAACCAAACTCGTTCCAATCAACGATCGGTATCCGATCGATCAGGTTGTTGCTACCGCAAAGGACTACTTCGAAGCAAAGGGCAGACGCGTATCTCTCGAATGGACGCTGATCGCCGGCGAGAACGATTCCGATGAGGAAGCCGTTGGGCTTGCAGCCATTGCGCGCGGAATCCACGCCCATGTCAACGTGATTGCGCTCAACCCGACCCCTTTGAGCACGGACAGACCGCCGGACAGAGACCATGTCCGCCGGTTCATCGCGACGCTCACGCGAGAAGGCGCCAATGTCACGCTCCGCGACACCCGCGGCCAAGACATCGACGCTGCCTGCGGCCAGCTTCGCCTTAGAGCAGCCAGCAGCTGAGCATTATCCTGCGACAACGACATGAAACGAGGAACCGTTGAAACTTGAATCAGGAACCCAAGCCCCAACGTTCATTGCCAAGGATCAGACCGGCACGCTGCGCACAGCAGCCGAATTCTCAGGTCGCAAACTCGTCGTGTACTTCTATCCCAAGGCCTTCACGCCGGGGTGCACCACAGAGTCGTGCGACTTCAGGGACCGCCATGAATTCCTCGAGGCCCAGGGATATCAGATCCTCGGAGTGTCCCCCGACTTGCCAGAAAAACTTGCTGCATTTAAGGAGAAGTACGAGCTTCCCTTTGATCTGCTCTCGGACCCGGACAACACGATGTCGACTGCATTCGGCGCGTACGGAACCAAAACCAACTACGGCCGCGAGTACATGGGCATCATCCGCTCAACATTCAAGATCGACGAGCAGGGGGTGTTGGAGGACGTGTACTACAACGTCAAGGCCACTGGCCATGCCGAACGCATCACGGAATCGATCGAAACCTGATGGCAAGAGTGAAGACTGCCGTCTTCCCAGTGGCCGGCCTCGGGACCCGGTTCCTGCCGGCTACAAAGGCATTCCCGAAGGAGTTGCTCCCTGTGGTGGACCGCCCGCTGATTCAATACGCCGTTGACGAAGCACTCGACGCTGGGATCGAGAGCCTGATCTTCGTCACGGGACGTGGCAAGACCGCTATTGAAGACCATTTCGATGTGTCATACGAACTAGAGGCCACGCTTGCCGCTCGCAACGACTTCGAAACGCTTGCGCTTCTCCAGGACATTCGGCCTCAGCCTGGGCAAGTGGTTTACGTACGTCAAATGGAGCCGCTCGGGCTCGGTCACGCTGTTTGGTGCGCAAGAAACCTTGTCGGAAGCGAACCTTTCGCCGTCATTCTCGCGGATGATCTGCTCCATCCCACAGGCGGCGCCCTGAACGCCATGATCGACGAACATGAAACGACAGGCGCCAATGTCGTTCTTGTTCAGGAGGTTTCTGCCACCGAAACCAGTCGCTACGGGATCATCGACCCTGGAGAACGGTCAGATACAGCGACGAATGTCACGGGCATCGTAGAGAAACCCGGGCCTGGTGATGCACCTTCGAATCTGGGAGTAATCGGCCGCTACATACTGGATCCTTCAATCATGGATCATCTCGCCACAACGCCATCAGGCGCTTCGGAAGAGATCCAATTGACGGACGGACTTGCAGCATCACTGAAAGACCGGGAGCTCCACGCGATAACGAATCCAGGGGTTCGCTTCGACTGTGGTTCAAAGATCGGCCTTATTGAGGCGACTATCACGATTGCCCTCGAACGCGACGACCTCGGCCCTCAGGTCAAGGATCTTCTTCGACGTCTCGGCTGAGCGACCGAGCATGCTCGGAAACCTGTGAGACTGGAACTACTAAACCCAAGGTGAAACATGACGAAACTCGACCTGCTCCATCAACACGGCCAGTCAATCTGGTACGACTTCATTCGCAGGGACATGCTGACCGGCGCCGGAATGGCCGATCTTGTCGCGGACGGGATCAGAGGTGTGACATCCAATCCGTCCATCTTCGAAGTTGCCATCGCAAAGAGCGATTTGTACGACTCTCAGATCGCGGCGCTCGGTGACGTGACCCCCGTGGAGGCATTCGAAGCAGTGGCGGTTGACGACATCCGTGCAGCCGCTGACATCTTGGAATCCGTCTATGACGAGTCGGATGGTGAGGACGGGTACGTCAGCCTTGAAGTATCTCCGCGCCTCGCCAACGACACGGCTGGAACGATTGCAGACGGTATGCGGCTTTGGGATACGGTGGACCGGCGGAACCTGATGGTGAAAGTGCCTGCAACGGATGCCGGTATCCCAGCCATCGAAGAACTCACCGCTGCCGGCATCAATATCAACGCAACATTGATGTTCTCGCTCGACGACTACGAAGCAGTGGCCCAAGCCTTCATCCGTGGCGCCAAGAGAGCATCTGACCCTGCCATCCTCGCATCGGTGGCGTCGTTCTTCGTTTCGAGAGTCGATGCTTCGACCGATGCTGCCCTCGACCGAGTCGGGACGGATCAGGCTCTCTCGCTGCGGGGCAAGGCAGCGATTGCCAACGCAAAGCTGGCATATCGTCGATATCAGCAGATCTTCGAAGGCGACGAGTTTGCATCTCTAGAAGCCGTTGGAACCAGACCGCAAAGGGTTCTCTGGGCATCCACATCGACCAAGAATCCCGCATACCGCGATGTCATGTACGTCGAGGAACTCATCGGGCCGAATACGGTCAACACTGCACCTCCACAGACGATCGAAGCGTTCTTGGATCACGGCGAAATACGGAGCGGATCCCTTACGAAGGGAGTTGATGAGGCAGCGACGATGATCAACAGTCTCCCTTCACACGGTGTCGACTTCAATGCAATCACAGCCAAACTGCAGGTCGACGGAGTGAAGTCCTTCTCCGACGCCTACGAATCCTTGCTAGGGGCAATCAGCTCAAAGCAGACCCAGGTCGTCGGATGAGAATCAGTTTCGCCGGTTCTCCCGAGAATCGAGCGATTGCGAAGGAAGCAGCCCGCTGGTCAAGCGAGAGGCTCATGTCGCGGCTATGGAAAAAGGACCCAACCGTCTGGTCAAAACAACCCGTACCAGAGCTCGCAGACCGACTCGGTTGGCTGACGTTGCCCACCAGCGCCGCTCGACATATTGACCAGATCCAGGCGCTGAGACGCGAGGCGCTCGCCGAGGGGGTGCGCCACATTGTCTTGTGCGGCATGGGCGGATCGAGCCTCGCCGCTGAGGTGTTCGCACAGTCGCTTCCTCGAGAACCTGGACACCCGTCTCTCATCGTTCTCGACTCGACCCACCCCGACAAAGTGGTCGCTGCCACCGACTCGATCGAAGTCCCAGAAACGTGGTTCATCATTGCTTCCAAGTCTGGTGGAACGCTTGAGACGCTGTCGTTCATGCGGTATTTCTGGGAGAAAGCATCTTCGATTACAGACACGCCAGGCGACCGCTTCATCGCGATCACGGATCCTGGCTCCGATCTGGAACAGCTTGCATCTGCACGAGATTTCCGAGCCACATTCCTTGCCGACCCTGAGGTAGGAGGACGGTACTCCGCCCTGAGCGCGTTTGGGCTTGTTCCAGCCGGTCTCATTGGATGTGACGTCTCGGCCGTGCTTGCCGCCGGAAGCGCCGCAGCAGCACTCTGTGGTCCGGAGACCCCTCTTGAACGGAATCCAGGGTTTGCAATCGGTGTCACGATGGCCATGGGTGTGCAGGCAGCTAAGGACAAGGTCCGGTTCGTTGGATCTGAACATGGTGGGCACTTCGGAATGTGGGCGGAACAACTCATCGCGGAATCGACAGGTAAAGCTGGGACAGGCATCGTCCCTGTCGACGGCGGCCCGGTCCGACCCGACGCATCCGACGAGTTGGTGATATCTGTCGGGACAAGGGACGATTCGATTGTGGCTGATGTCGACGTGGAACTTGCGAGTGCGGCTGAGCTAGCCAGCGCGATGTTCATCATGGAGATGGCCACCGCTGTGGCTGGCGCACAGCTCGGTATTCACCCGTTCAACCAGCCAGATGTCCAGCGTGCAAAGCTGCTTGCAAACGAAGCAATGGACGGGAAACTGGCCGACGTCGCAGAGGCCACCTCAATCAGATCTCCTGACCTCCACACAGTTGTCAACTCTGCGCTCAGCCTTGAACAGGTGTCCTATGTCTCAATCCAAGCATACCTTGCACCCACTGGAGCCATTGATTCTGCACTTGAGCAGCTTCAGTTTGCCGTCGTCGGACAAACTGGGGCAGCCACAACGGTCGGATATGGGCCGAGATTTCTTCACTCAACCGGCCAACTCCACAAGGGGGGGCCAAGTGGATGCATCTTCTTTCAGCTCGTGGATACTCCACACAACGAGGTTCCCATCCCTGAGACGGCATTGACTTTCAACGCTCTTATTGCGGCCCAGGCAGCAGGTGACAGACTCGCGCTGACACATGCCGACCGAACCGTGATCTCAGTCTCGCTCGGTGCCGACCCGGAAGCTGGCCTCGCCGGCCTCACCAACATCGTTCGTTCGGTGGCTCCGTGACCGAGCCCGTCACTTTCATCATCTTCGGTGCGACCGGCCACCTCTCAAGAACGAAGCTCATCCCTGCGCTGGCACACGTCCTTGAGGACAGGGACATGGGATCGCACGCTGTCATCGGCATTGGAAGCAAACCGCGCGCACACGATGACTTCAGGAGTTTTGTCGAGGAGAGCCTTGCCACATCCGCTGTCGATGCAGCTGCTAGGACGCGATTCCTCAACGGAGCATTTGCCTATCACGCCGTCACCTCGGACGATTCGTACAGAGTTCTCGCTGAATCGGTTGCACGAGTCGAGAGCGAGAAGGGCCTCCCGGGGAATCGAATCCTCTACCTCGCCGTACCGCCATCGCAACTCGACACCACGGTGCGCGGAATCAGCGCCACGGGTCTCGACACCGGAGGAGGCTGGACACGGATCGTTGTCGAAAAGCCATTCGGCAAGGACCTCGCCACTGCTGTTGCCTCCAATGCTGCGATCCACGAAACCTTCTCCGAGAACCAGGTCTACCGCATTGACCACTACCTTGGAAAAGAGACAGTCCGCAATCTGCTCGTTTTCCGTTTCACAAACAGCCTCTTCGAGCAGACATGGAATCGCAGACACATCGAATCGGTCGAGATAACGGTCGCCGAGAGCGCTGGCCTCGACGGGAGGGCTGCATACTTCGATGAGAGCGGGGCCGTCCGTGACATGGTTCAGAACCACCTCACTCAGATTCTCACGCTGATTGCCATGGAACCGCCGGTGACCATGGACGCCAGATCAATACACATCGAGAAGGTCAAGGTCCTTGCGTCTGTGCGACCGATAGAAGAGAACGACGCCGTCCTCGGCAGGTATACCGCAGGGACAATCGATGGCGAACAGGTCAGTGGATACCTCGATGAACCTGACGTTCCAAACGATTCGATTACACCTACGTTCGCTGCGCTCCGGATCAACGTCGACAATTGGAGGTGGCACGGCGTCCCGTTCTATCTCCGCACTGGGAAACGCATGTCGCAGCGGGCAACCGAAGTGACGGTGCGGTACCTTCGTCCGCCAATCTGTCTCTTCCACGAGGACGGCGCATGTCAAGGGCATCAGAATACGCTGACGCTACGCCTCCAACCTGACGAGGGATTTGAATTACTTTTCGATGTCAAACAGCCAGGGCCGGGGACCGCCATTCGTCAGATACCACTCGCAGTGAGCTATGGCGAGGTGCTTGAGACAGCGCACGATGCGTATGAGACTCTCTTGGCGGAGGTCATCGACGGGGACCAAACCCTCTTCGTGAGTTCCGAGGAGGTTGAATCGGCTTGGGGACTCTACGACTCGTTACTTGATCGCAGCGACGTCAACGCCTATGCGGCCGGCACCGACGGTCCCGAAAGCGCTCAACGAGTAATCACTACCTACCCCGGCGACTGGGCCGCCATTTGAATCCGAGACTGACGCCGGCAACTCGAGTCGAAAGATAGAAAGTTCGTCGTGACGATACGTCAGTGATCCTCTCATGAGTTCCGCCAGCGTCCGGGAAACCGAAAGACCAAGACCGACCGACCCAGGGCGGCCTTCTGTGTGATGTGCACGCTCATACGGTTCGAAGATTCGCTCTCTGTCATCCTCAGGAATCGGAGGCCCATTGTCTTTGACTTCGATGACAAACAGCCCTGATGCGACGAATCCGGTGACGTCGATCGCGTCGCCACCGTATCGGATGGCGTTCGACACAAGATTTCGCAAGATCTGTCTCAGACGGACGGGGTCGACATCAATGGTGACATCGGGGATATCAGCCGTGATAAATTTCTCTGTTTGAGACTTGAAGCCGGCAACCACACTGTCGACCTCGCCAGTTACAGCAACCGGAATGATCTGTACCGAAACGTTGCCAATGTTTATCCGAGCCGCGACGAGCAAATCCTCGATGAGGTCTCCCATCTCCTCGCTCTGCCCGACGAGCATCTCAGTGAATTCCGTCATTTCCTCATCCGAGAGTGACACCCAGCGTTGGCTCAGTTCGTGGGCAAGGCCCATCACAACAGTGAGAGGGGTTCGCAGTTCGTGGGACACGCTCGCCACGAATGCATCCTTGGACGCCACCAAGGCCTCCAGCCGGTTGTAAGCGCCAGCCCTGTCGACTGCTGCCGCAAGAACGCTCGAAACTGAGTAGAGGAAACTCAGATCATCAGAGGAGAACACACGTTCCCCGCGGGCTACCGCCACGAGAGTCCCGAAGTTGATCTCCTTGCCTGGCACCATAAGGGCAATACACGATTGATAGCCGTGGTCGAGAAGTCCGGGAGC
Organism: Actinomycetota bacterium; assembly: GCA_027728645.1. GTDB lineage: Bacteria > Actinomycetota > Acidimicrobiia > Spongiisociales > UBA5794 > UBA5794. The sequence continues at coordinate 35,924 of JAQCAA010000001.1, forward strand.
GGCGATCTTTACCTCGGAAGCAGATCGGAGGATCACCGGAGCCGCCGACATGTGCGCTCTATCTGCAATACCCGACAAGATGGTCGCCTCCACTGTGAGACCGGGACTGGCGCCCACAATCTGGAAAAAGCCCTTCGAGTCTCTGCGCATCACGGCAACGCCGTCAATACCCAACACCTCCGACACAATATCGGCGAGCGATTCGCACAACGGAGTCACATCCTCGGTCTCGAGGGCAAGTTGCCCGATCGATGCAACCGCCTCTTGCTGAACTGCCCGTGCCCAAAGCTCTTCTTCAACGTTTCTGCGAGCTGTAACGTCAACCATCGCCCCCTCGTAGAACACCTCGCCCTGCGTGTCGATGAGTCGTGATGTATCCCTAACCCAGCGAATCGTGCCATCGGCAGTCTTGAGCCGCCATTCGAACACTGCCACGGCCTCTTCCTCCCGAAGCATCCCGCTGAGCCGGTCGCGGTCGGATTCATCTGCGTAGAACGTCTGTGCACTCTTTCCGACGATTTCAGTCTTGTCCTTGACCCCAGAAAGATCAACCATCGCCTGGTTCACATGGACGATCTCGCCATCAGGCCTCGATCGATAAATGGCCACCGGAATCCTTTCAAAAAAGGTCTGGTAGTCAACCATGTTCTTGAGGAGTTGCTCCTCGACTCGGAGCTGACCTGTTCGATCGTTCAGCATCAGCTGCATTGCTAGGTCATGCCCGTAGTCGACAGCGTTCGCTGAGAGATCAACCCACACTTCCGATCCATCGGCTGCAACAAACGTTATCTGCTCGGCCTCAACCATTTCGAGGCGATCGAGCACTTTGTTCCGAATCGTCTTGAAACTGTCGACCGAGTCTTTCTCGATGAAATCGAAGAGGTTGCGACCAATGAGGGACTCGCCCGTAGGTTCGAGGAGGCGGGTTCCAGCGTGGTTTGCATAAGCGATACGATCCTCCACAACAACGATAAAGCCCGTCGGTGCGGTGTCCATGAGCTTTCGGTATCGCTCCTCGCCGGTCTCTGTAGCATCGTTTACAGCGACGAAATACCGTTCAATCAGCTGGAACGAGTAATAGGCGCCAGCGATAGCCACTCCACCACCGACAATCAGGAGGACGCTCGAGTCGCCAGCCGCCACGACAGGTAACTCCGGAAAATACACGGCACCGAGCCAAACCACGACGAGTTTCGAGAATTCGATCGCCGTTGCGAGGTACGCCGTCGACCTCCCGACCTTGTTAGAGCCGAGCAAGACTGCGTAGGCGACGGCCCACATTGCAAGCATCAGCGCCAGCCCGCTTAGAGCCGGCGCAAGTATCCACATCCCATAGGCGACGAGTAAATCGGACGCGGCGGCGGTTTGCACACCTGTGCTCTTGTTGAGGCGTTTGACCGCATACGGGCAAATCGAAGCCATGGCAATTACCGACACGCCAAAGATCAGAGCCGGAAGCTCGGCGTCTGGCAGCGCGAGGAGAGTGACGCCAGCTACGAGATATACAACAGCTCGGACGCGCAAAAGCGTCGCGATTAGCTGTCCTCGCTTGTTGAGGGCGGTTGTGCCTGAGGCCATGCTTCATCATCGGCACGACGCGACCATGGCTTGACGGAAGGCTCCGCCCCTTTCTGCAAAACGTTATCGGGCGATAAAGCGACCAAGCACCAAGCCGCACGCCGCCCCGATGATTCCCAAGACACTGGGTATGACGGCGATCTGTGCGCCCATCTGAGGACTGGGTGCCCCCTCAATTTGGACCATCCATGTGGAGAACGTTGTGAAGCCACCGAGCAGTCCAATCGTGAGAGGTCGAGTATCGACGGTGTCGACACCGGTCGGGTTACATAGACATTGACACCCCCCAGAGCGTTCACGACATTCACGAAACCGTTCATGTTCACAAACGCGTAATAGTCGATGTCAATGCCAAGAATGAGTTCCACAACATCGCGAAGAGCCGCGAGCCCTGGCTCGCGTTCAGTGGGATACGTGTCAACCCACTCTCTTGTGAACGGATAGATCGCATTGATCTGGTCAGGGAAGCAATAGCAGGGAACGAACTGATCCGGTTCACCGTCTTCGTCTTCGTCCGTCCACAGCCTTCGCTCTGCCCACGGGGTTAGCTGCTTCTCGAGATCCGTGAACGCGGTGGACCACTCACGAGGAAGCGGGGCATGAGTCATGTTTCGTGGGATTCCGAAGACAGCCGACTTGGCAGTCGCAGGATCGAACGTGACCACATTGATGGAGTCAGTCCGTGATCCAGATCGGCCAGGGCCGCCGTCTCCTCCGGCAAGCAGAATCGTGATTCGCTCCATGCCCTCTTCCGGTTCGGTCGGTCCTGGGTCATCACCAGTTGCGGGGAGCAATCCGCCCAAGTCCAAAAATCGATCAAGGGACGCCCGTGGGCGATCACCCTGGGGCTGATACCGAGGCACCGAGAGCTTCGGATCAGGTACGGCAGGAAGAATCTCGTCGGCCGCGAACAAATCGTCGGCATCGAACTCAAAAGGACGCTGGCCCTGATCGCCTTCACCAAGAAAGATCTCATCGAGTGCGTATGCAGCATCGAGGGTCACCTGGGTCACGACGACGTGGGGCAGAGTCACGGCAAGGCACAACGCAGCGACAATCCCCGTCCTCCACCACGTGGTCTTGCGATCGACAAGCGAGAATGCGTCTGTAATCGCCATTATTCGCCAGATGACGATGACCAGATTGATGATCAAGACCGACTTGAGGACCGTCGGCCGTATCGCGTAGCCAATCAGATCGCTCGTCGAAATGTCGAGAATGAAGTATCCGATCGCCCCGCCAACGAGCAGGGGCGCGAAGAACAGCACGGCGCGTTTCCACTCGCCCAAATATCCCTGACCGAGGCCAGGAATGAGTGCCGACAAGAACGCGGCTATGAGACCGTTACCAGCCACGGCCACCTCTCTTTCCTTCCCTCTTTTCCACCACTCGCAGCCTACGCACGAGTATGAATTGCGCACGCGTTGAATCGGCCGATGCCAAAACAAACCTGAGCGATGAGGGTGAGCCCAATCAGGTGCGCGGTACCCTCACACTCATGCCTCACCAATCTATTCGTAACGTCGCGCTCATCGCGCACGTAGACCACGGCAAGACGACTCTTGTCGATGGCATGCTTCGCGCCGCAGGCGTCTTCGCAGACCACGAGAAACTCGTGGACAGAGTCATGGATTCAGACGACCAGGAGAGGGAGCGAGGGATCACGATCCTCGCAAAAGCCGCATCGATCATGTGGAACGGGACAAAAATCAATCTCGTGGACACCCCAGGGCATGCCGACTTTGGTGGTGAGGTCGAGCGTGCGCTAGCACTCGTCGACGGTGTGCTTCTCCTCGTGGACGCGGCGGAGGGACCGATGCCCCAGACCCGTTTCGTCCTTTCGAAGGCTCTTGCCCTGTCGCTCCCTGTCGTCGTGGTGGTGAACAAGGTTGATCGACCAGACGCCAGAGCAGCAGCTGTTGTCGACGAGATCTACGAGCTCTTCTTCGATCTTGACGCCCACGACGGTCAGATCGAATTTCCGATCGTTTCAGCGATCGCCCGCGAGGGCATCGCTGTTGCAGGAATAGGCATTCCGTCCGAAGGCGACACCCTTGCACCGATTCTCGACGCAATCATCGAGTCAGTACCGGAGCCCAAGGGCGACTCTGCTGAGCCAGTGCAGGCAATCGTCACGAACCTGGACGCCAGTGACTACTTGGGCAGGCTTGCGATAGGCAGAGTGATCAGGGGAACGCTCAGGGCCGGAAGCCAGATTGCGCTTCTCCAAGGTGAGGGCTTGCCGGTTGTGAAACGCAAGCTCGGGCAGCTCATGGGATTCGCAGACCTTGGCCGCATCGAAGTCACAGAACGCTTCGCAGGGGACCTCTTTGTAGTGGCAGGGTTCCCTGAGGTTCAGATTGGAGACACCTTCTCCGATCCCGAAGTCACAGAGGCGTTGCCGAGACTCAAAGTAGACGAGCCTGTCCTCAAGATGACATTCGGTGTCAACACCTCCCCGCTCGCTGGGACGGAAGGCACCTTCGTTACGTCGAGACAGATCAAGGAGAGACTTGAGAAAGAGGTCCTCGGCAATGTCTCCATTCGTATCGGCGAAACAGCTTCCCCAGAGATCATCGAGGTCTCAGGCAGAGGCGAGCTCCAGCTTGCAGTCCTCATCGAGTCCATGCGACGGGAAGGCTACGAACTCCAAGTCTCTCGACCCGAGGTCATCATCAAGGTCATCGACGGAGTGGACCACGAACCGATCGAAAAGGTCACTGTTGACGTGCCAGATCAATATGTGGGTGCCGTGACCCAGGCCATCGCTCCGCGAAAGGGAAGGGTGACCCAACTCCAGCCAGGAGACCACGGGCGCACCGTCATCACGTTCACCGCACCGTCTCGGGGACTGTTGGGTCTACGAACCAACCTCTTGACGATCACCCGAGGAACGGCCGTGGCCCATCAGCGCCACGACGGCTGGGTGCCATGGGTCGGGGACCTTCCGCACCGCAACGGTGGAGCAATGGTGTCGGACCGCCGTGGAACAGCAACTGGATTTGCACTCGATAATCTCCAGAAGCGTGGAGAGATGTTCGTCGAACCTACGACTGAGGTCTACGAGGGCATGGTGATCGGCGAGGCCGCACGTGCAGAGAACATGGTCGTCAACATCACCAAAGGCAAGCAACTCACGAACATACGCACACATTCAACGGACGAAGCCATCAAACTCACGCCGCCACGGGATATGAGCCTTGAGCCAGCAATCGAGTGGATCGCGGCAGACGAACTCGTGGAAGTGACCCCGAAGTCAATCCGTGTCCGCAAGAAGCTCTTGACGGAAGCAGCAAGAAAGCGGGAAAAGCAGAAGTAAATCGGAAGCTGTGCAGCTTCCGGTTCACCGTTTACCGTTCACCGTCTACCGTTTACAGTTCACCGTCTACCGTTTTCCGTTTTGGGAGTTCCGGCTTGGCTGCCGCCTTTTCGGATTCGGCGTGCGTTCCGCCAGGTTCCGGGACGGTAGACGGTAGACGGTAGACGGTAGGCGGTAGGCGGTAGACGCCGTCACTTCACCAGCAGGGCAGCTCTGGTTCTGGGACCCACCAGCCCATCAACCCACAGGCTATTTGCTCGCTGGAACTCCAATACGGCGCGTAGCGTGATCGGGCCAAAGACTCCGTCTGCCCTGCCAGCATCGAATCCGAGGTCGTTGAGCCCTCGTTGCAGTTCTCTGACAGGGTCGCCGCGCGATCCGATGAGGAGGACCTCAGAATCCGCGCTGCCCCTGCTGAGACCGGAGAGTGCAGTCTTGGTTTCTCTTCCGACCAGACCGTCGACGGTCATCCCAACCGACGACTGGAACCTTCGAACTGCCGCGTCGGTCTTGGAACCGAAGAATCCGTCAATACGACCGAGGTCGTAACCCAGGCCGTCGAGAAGGTTCTGAAGCACTCTGACATCGGCACCGTCCACACCGGACTTCAGCACCCTGGACCCGCCGACCAGTGGGTCTCTCGGTCCAGACCCAACGTCGTTCCCGCCTGCAACGACGAGTGAGCTGTATGCGTTCACCACGACTCCGTCTGGGTTTCGTAGTTCATAGTGAAGGTGTGGGGCCGTTCCCTCAGCGTTCCCGCTATCACCGACCCAAGCAATGTGCTGCCCTGCAACGACGCGAACACCAGGGGTAATCGCTCGCTTGATTCCCCATCCTTTGCCGTCATCAGTTCCCGTGGTGTCGTTGTCGAGGTGGATATACCACGACTCCCATCCATCGTCGTGCCGAATAACAAGTGTGCAACAGCGGCTCGGGTTCATGTGGGGTTCTGCAGTCCAATTCACGAGACGGACGACACCGTCAGCTGCCGCAACGACGGGAGTCATCTTGTCGGCCATGATGTCTTGGCCAACATGGAACCCATGGGATCGACCGGCCCAGAAGGTGTCAGAGAAGTGGTGCTCCCCATCCACAGGGAAGACGAGGTCATAGTCGACGTCTGCTCCCATGTCAGTTGCAAAAGCTACAGGTGCCACGAGCAACGAGCCCGCGACTGCCAACGAAACGAGGGTCGCCGCTAGGCGCGGATGCATGATGGTGGTCATGCGTGATACATCGGGCGGATCGGACGCAACCCTTAGCTGTCAACCGACAGAAACACCTGATCCTTGTACCGACTTTTAGGCGTTGACCGGTGCAACGCCGCTCGCTAGATGGCGGCGATTACCTGCGGAGTTGGGTCGGTAACCCAAACACCCACCGACTCGTCGACGGTCACAGTTGCGGAATCGATCGCCTCAAGGAACCAAGCGTCGACAGCTCTCGCTCGAGCATCAGAGTCAAGAAACTCCGAGATGGTCTGGGCATCGGCGACCGACCGCTCGCTGACCACGATGATGTGAAATCCAAATTCGGTTTCAATGGGCTCGGTCGGGACTCCGATCACAGCGGCCATAGCCCCCTGTGCAAAGGGATCGACAAACTGTGATGCTGGCGCACATCCCAGATCGCCTCCGGTTGGGCCAGAACCAGGATCAATCGAAATATCGACAGCTATTTCGGCAAAATCCTCACCGTCTTCGAGGCGGGCGCCTGCTACCTCAGCTTCCTCCGCAGTCGCAACCAGGATGTGCGATGAGCACACCTCGGTCCAATCAGCAGGAAAGGCTGCAAGCTCGGCTGCCACCTCTTTGTCCGTCGGTGGCTGGTGTTTATCTGCAAGAGCCGATTCGACGTCACGTTGGATGATCAGCTGCCGTGCATACTTTCTGATCCCTGTCTCAGACGCGTTCGCTGCCTCGAGGTACTCATCAAGCGTTGCAGCAGCGTTGTAGCCGAGAACCAGCGCGTCGATTGTTTCCTGTACTTCTTCGTCAGAAGGGTTGGTCCCGAAATCCGCAAACGCCTTCTACTCAACGGCTTCCCACTGAATCGCAACACTGAGATAGCGGAGGAACTCGACGTCCAGGATTTCGCCCGAATCGGTGCGAACGAGACCGCGTACGTCGGCCTCAGAGATATCGGTGCCACCGACATTGGCAATGACGCCTGACGATCCTGAGCAGGCAGCCAGAACGACCGAAACCGTGACGAGTAGGAGAGCCAACCGTTTCAGCGATGATCGAGGTTCAAAGTTCATGGATGCAAGGCTATGGAGTTCAAACTCTTACGATAGAAATGCAACGTGAGAATCAGATGAGGGCGCCGGATCGAGTTGATCGGCTTGCCGAGGAAGATGGCCAATGACGGACGTGAGTGCTCGTGAATAGTGACACACCGCAATCGGCGAGAGTCGTCATATGCGGCGCGGGAATCGCAGGGGTTTCGACCGCGTTCCACCTGACACGTCTTGGGGTCTCAGACATCGTTGTCGTCGACGCCCGTCCACCCCTCACACTCACCTCAGACAAGTCGACGGAGTGCTACCGCAACTGGTGGCCTTCAAACCCCATGGTGTCATTTATGTCACGCTCAATCGATCTGCTTGAGGCGTACGCACTCGAGTCAGGCAACCGATTCTCGTTGTCGAGACGTGGCTATCTCTACGTGACGGCGAGCATTCCACAGCTCGACTCGATGACTCACCAAGCGGCCGCGATATCTCAACTCGGAGCAGGCGATATCCGGAACTTCCGCAACAGTTCTGCGGGCTACGAACCCGCTGCGCTCGACGGATACGAGGCGCCTGTCGATGGCGCGGACATCTTCAGGACCGGAGAGGCACTCAGGGAAGCATTTGACTTCGTCAGCGGTGACGCCGTCGGTGGAATTCACGTTCGTCGCGCAGGCTGGCTCTCGGCGCAGCAACTCGGAGCATGGATGATCGAGGAAACAATCGAAGCTGGTGTGACCTATGTTCAGGGCGCGGTCACCAACGTCAGCACAGACGAGGTCGGTGTACGGAGCATCACGATCGATGGCGTGACGAGCGTTACATGCAAGAACTTCGTGAACGCGGCCGGCCCACTCGCAAGAGACGTTGGGTCCCTGCTTGGAACCGCAGTTCCTATCACCTCGGAGATCCATCAGAAGGTGTCGTTCAAGGATCACAAGGGAGCTTTCCCGAGGCACGCACCGATGGTCATATGGAACGATCCGCAGCGGATTGACTGGGAGGCCGAAACCCGAAAATTCTTGGTCGAGGAGGCGAGATACGAAGTCATGGACGAACTGCCTGCTTTTGTTCATGGAAGGCCGGAAGGCGGTAGGGACTCTGAATGGGCGCTTGGCCTTTGGGAGTGGAATACAAAGTCAACTCACAGCCCGACCTGGCCCCTAGAGGACGACCCGTTGTACCCCGAGCTCGTTGTACGAGGCCTATCGACGATGATTCCCCAGATGGCCACCTACCAAGAAGCGCTCCCTGAACACACCGTCGATGGCGGCTACTACACCAAGACAATCGAAAACCTCCCACTAGTCGGTCCGATCGGACCCAAGGGCTCGTTCATCTGCGCCGCCCTCTCTGGCTACGGGATCATGGCGGCGTGTGCAGCGGGCGAGCTCGCCGCAGCACACATCTCTGGGGCACCCCTCCCCCCGTACGCACAAGCGTTCTCCGTCGATCGGTATGACGACCCACAGTATGTGAGATCTATCCGGTCCATCAACACGACGGGCCAAATCTGAGGACGGGCCCTCAGTTGGAACCCCGCCGCCAAAGCGCAGCCACGAAGACATGGGAACCTCCGACAGATACCAGAACGTCACACCTACAACACAAGGAGCCACCCATGAAAAGAACCCAAATAGTCATCGCAATCGCAGCTGTTGCGGTCTTCGTCTCGGCGTGTACGCCTTCGGTCACCGTGGAGTCACCTACTGCAGCGAACGGCTTGCCAGAAGGCATTTCTGTAAGTGGAACCGGCGAAGTCACCGGAACACCCGACACCCTAACGATCACCTTCGGAGTGACAGTGCGAAGGGATTCAGTCTCTGAGGCTGTGGCTGTGGCCGCGGAGAAAGCCGAGCTTGTCATCGCCTCACTTACAAGCAACGGCGTAGAAGAGAAGGACATCCAAACGGCGAACTACTCCGTCTACCCGGAATACGACTGGACAGAGAACATACAAAAACTGATCGGATATCAGGTCAACAATTCTGTTATCGCCAAAATCCGGAACATTGAAAATGCCGGAACGGTCATTGATGGGGCAACCGCCGCCGGAGGCGACGAAACAACGGTCGGAGGGGTTTCATTCTCGATCGAGGACAACGATGAGCTCATCGAGGCGGCCCGCGCCGCTGCATGGGCTGATGCAAGGTCCAAGGCGGAGCAGCTTGCGTCACTGTCTGGCGTCACGCTCGGTGCTCCGACCATGATTACCGAGACCTTCGCTCCTCGATCCCAGCCGGTCTACTTCGGTGAGGAACGGTTTGCAGGGTCGGATAGCGCCGACTTTGACACGCCAATCAACCCAGGAGAGCAGCTCGTGGCTGTATCAGTCTCAGTCCAGTTCTCAATCGACAGCTAACCAAGACGGGACCACCTTCCGCGTACCCAGGGTTGGCGGACCATGTTTGTAGGGGGTGTGTTGTCGCGGGACATCCCGTACACATGTCGCGGGTCATCCCTGACAGTCTTGGGGTATGCGAAAAGAGATACCTATGAGCCTGAGGCTTGCTATTGCCCAGATGGATGTGACCAAGGTCAACGTGGCAGAGTTCTGTCGTGACCATTCGATTAGCCGTGACCGGTTCTACACGATCCGGCGCCGATTCGAGGCGGGTGGGGAGGCAGGTCTTGTCCCGTTTTCTCGGGCCCCCAACACGGTGGCGAACAGGACGTCGCTTGTGGTGGAGGATCTGATTGTCTTATTGCGTAAGCAGCTCGACGATGACGGGTTAGATGCTGGTGCTGAGACGGTCAAGTGGCATCTTGACGAGGCTGGTGTTGGTGCGCCAACGGCTTCGACGATTTGGCGCGTGTTGGTGAGGAGGGGGTTTGTTGTCCCTGAGCCCAAGAAGGCACCAAACAAGTCGTGGCACAGGTTTGTTGCTGACTATGTCAACGAGATGTGGCAGACCGATGCAACCAAGGTTGAGCTTGGTGACGGTACCGAAGTCGAGATCGTCAACATTGTCGATGACCACTCGCGGGTTTGTGTCAGATCACATGCTGTTGATGGGTCAACCACAGGTCCTGATGTGTGGGACGCATTCGTCAAAGCCGTTGAAACATTTGGGATCCCGGCGTTGCTGTTGTCAGACAACGGTGCACCGTTCACCTCAAAGCTGTTCACGGAGAACCTCAAGGCTGTTGGAGTCAACACAACGAACTCTCGACCGTACCACCCCCAAACCTGCGGCAAGGTAGAACGGTTCCACCAAACACTCAAGAGATGGCTTGGAGCCAGAGACAAACCAGACACCGTTCAAGAACTCCAACAGCTCCTTGACGTGTTCACCAACATCTACAACACCAAACGGCCTCACCGCGGGATCGGGCGGCGGACCCCCATTGACGTGTTCACCACGGCACCAAAAACCGGGCCAGACGCATTCTCGATCCTCGATGACACCACCGTGCATCACAACACAGTCGACCGTGCTGGCAGAGTTGAGATCCCTGGCCCAGCAGCGATCACTGTCGGCGCTAAATACACACACAAGACAGCGACCACAATCCGTACCGGGAACAACGCTCACGTCTATATCAACAATGAGCTCGTACGGAAACTAGTCATCGACCCAACGAGAAGATCACAGCCCCTCTACAACAAACCAGGAAGACCCACATGACAACCCCAACCACACCCACCAACCTGTACGGGATGTCCCGCGACACCTGTACGGGATGTCCCGCGACACTACACACACTGTTTTGATGGTCCGCCAACCCTGGGTACGCGGATTCGACCATGTGGGGTGTGTCACGATGCCA
>JAQCAA010000002.1 GCA_027728645.1 Actinomycetota bacterium
ACCGCATCAATCCTCCCTTTGAGCGTCAACCCATTCCCGAGGTCGACATCGAATGGCGTCTCTGCGGCCGAGAATCCATCGGTCGGGAGCAACTTGAACCGCTCGTACAGCTCCCCTACTTGAACCACGACTCCCGAAAAGCTGGACTTCGTCATATGCAGAGAGGCCATCTGCTCCCCAAAGTGCCGTCCAACCATCTCCTTGCACCGCTGCTCAAACTCTTCGCTCGGGATTTCGCCGTCTTCGAGATGACTTGCGAAGATCTTGTGGGCGAGATTGCCCTTGAAAGCAGCGACCGATGGGGCGCCGTAGATCCCCTGCACGCGTGCAAGCGCCTGCTGGGGGCACTTTGAATACACCGTGAACAGAGATGCCGAGATGTTGAGGGGTACGCCTTCTACAAGGTCGCCAAAGAGATTCACCCCACCATCGTAAGACAGTATGAGGACACGGCCCGCGAATGATTCTCGTATCTGATCCTCGGACATATACTCGCTCCACGGCCACCTTCCCTCCTCGGAGAACTGATGACCCCCTCCAGAAAACGACTCACATTATTCATCGCCGTGCCGGTGATGCTGTTTTTCCTGCCGATATCGATCTACTTCGTCGACACCGCGTCCGCGTCCGATACTGTCGCTCGAAACGTCTCAATCGAAGGAATTGACGTTTCCGGTCTGTCCGGGGCTGAAGCCTCCGCTGTGGCAGACGCGTATGCGACTGGCCTCAAGTCAAACCTCGTCACCGTGTCGATTGCCGATACTCAGTTCAGCCTCGACCCTGCGGCCATTGGCGTGACATTTGAAACTGACACCGCTGTCAGCCGTGCACTCGGCGAGAACAAGGATGGTTTGACTGGATGGCTCAAGGCCTTCTCTTCCAAAGTTGACGTGCCAGTCGAAGGTTCTATTGACGCAGGGCTTCTCAGTGTCCATATCGGCGAGTGGGAGATCGAAGGCATTGAGAATCCTGCTTTTGAGGGCAACGTTGCGGTCGAGAACCGAGAGGTCGTGTTCGAGTACCCACACTCTGGCCTTGCGGTCGATCGTGACATGGCTTTCGACTTGGTGGCTGCGGCTGTCATGGAGGGGTCCAACGAGGTCATCGTTCTGCCGCTGGTCGACAGCGATCCGACTTTGACCAACGACGACATCGATGCCGCAGTAGCCCGCGCTGAGCTCATCATCGAAAGAGGTGTAACGCTCACAAACGACGTGTACGGGTTTGAGTACACAGTGGATCCATTCAACATGGCGCGTGCGCTTGTCGTCCATGTTGTTCGAGGTACCCCTCCGTCTATCGAATTTTCGGTTGACTCCACGGTGCTTGGTCCTCTGGTCGAAATCAGACGAGCCACATTCGAAGTCCCTCCGGTCGATGCGTACTGGGAGATCATCGAGGTCGATGACCACGAGGACTGGCCGGAGAACTACGCGATCACTGACAGTCCTCAAGAAGACGAAGAGGGACTTCCTGAAGACGATGTCATCGAATTGATCCCTTCCACCATGGGAACCAAGCTCGATGTGAACCGAGTTGTGCAGTCGATCGAGGCTGCGGCGCTAGGCGATGGCACGGGAGATCTTGTGCTCGAACTCACGGCCGAGCCCGGATTTTCGACCGAAGATGCATTGGCATACGGCGAGCTGTACGAAGTTTCCGAATTCACAACGTTTATGCCAGGGACCAACCGAGCGCACAATATTGCACTGATGGCCGACACAATTGACGGATACATGGTCATGCCTGGTGAGACCTTCTCGGTGAACGAGGTCATCGGGCAACGGACCCTCGCCAAGGGCTACAAATACGACTGTGCCATTGTTGGTGGCGAGTTTTCGTGCGAACAGGACCAGGTGAACGTCGGCGCTGGCGTCAGCCAGTTTGGAACGACAATCTTCAACGCCATCTTCTTCGGCTGCTACGAGGACGTGGTTCATCAGCCCCACAGCATTTACTTCTCCAGGTATCCCGAAGGCCGTGAGGCGACCCTCGGGTACCCCTCCCCCGACGTGGCTTTCATCAACAACACTGAAGCGCCTGTCATCATCAAGACAAGCCACACGAAGCGATCCATTACGGTCACTTTCTTCGGAAACAACGGCGGGATGAGGTGTGATTCCGAGCGATCGGAGAGAAGCGGCTACACATCGGCTTCGCTGGACTATCAGACCGACCCTGAAGTATTCGTGGCCCCCGGTGCGGAAGTCGTCAAGTCAGCCGGCTCCGGGGGATGGTCGGTCACGGTCACGAGGGTGTTCTACGACGCTCAAGGAACCGAGATCGAACGGGAGCCGTTCTACTGGCGATACCGCGGTGAGAAGAATGTCATTTTGCTTCACCCATGCGACCCACGCGTCGGAGGAAGTGGTGAATGCCCCGACCCTGTGCCAGGTGTTGTGGGACTAACGGAAGCAGCCGCAAAAGCTGCTATCTCGGCAGCCGGATATAGCTGGGTAGTCAAGTACATCCCCGAAGATCCCGGCGCACCAGACCGGGTAGTGAGCCAAAGCGTTGCGGGAGGCTCATATGTGTCGCCCAGTACCGCCATCACAATCTTCGTGGACAACACACCGATCGTCCCGGACCCATAAGACGCAGGATACGCCGAGATATCTAAGCCTGTTCCTAGACTTGCGGCACCAGCCATCTTCCACCGAAACCACCAATGAAGCATCGAAGAGCCCTATTCATAACGGTTCCGATCGCGATTCTGCTCCTTCCTTTGGGCATCTATCTCGTCGACCGCGCCACAGCCCACGACACCATTGCGCGCAATGTCATGGTGGAGGGAGTCGATGTAGGTGGACTCAACATCGCGGACGCGACAATCGCTGTCGAGAACGACCTCAGGTCCTCGTCTGGCGTCTTCACAGTGAATGGGTCAACCTTCAAACTCAGTCCTGTTGAAATTGGACTCGATGCCGATGTCGCATCAGCGATAGCAGCGGCCTCTGAGGCTCGGAACACCGGCAGTTTCCTCGCTCGCTTCGCTTCGTGGCTTGCCTCGTTCTCCAAATCCGAGCAGGTTCCACTTGAAATCACTTTCGATCGCGACGCAATCGACAGTGTTTTCGATGCATGGGAAGGCACCGCTGTTTCGAACCCGGCATTCGAGGGTGCTGTCGTTGTGATCGACGGTGTCGTGGTGCCGCAGTATCCGAGGAGCGGGGAAGGAATTGACAGAGCGTTTGCTGTAACTCAAATGGAGAGGGAAATGAGTCGCCTCGACAAGACCGGTGTCGTGGTCCCGGTGATCGAGGTGCGTCCCGTCCTCACCAATGCACAGATTGACGCCACCGCCGCCGAAGTCCGAACGATGATCTCGGAACCCATTCAGATGATTTCAAGTGAAGTCGGTTTTCGTGTGACCTTTGACACGAAGGACTTGGCCGCAGCGGTAATAGCCGGAATCTCTGAAGACGGCACCGAGATAGTCTCGACGTTCGATCCAGAAGTGGTGCTCGCAATCCTCGAGCCGCGAAGGACCGAGTATGAGATCCTGCCGGTGAATGCTCGGGTCGACGTAAACCTAGAGACCGATGTTATTTCCGTGATCCCTGGGCGTTCAGGGCCGCTACTCGATGTCGATGGGCTGATTGCCTCGATGAAGGCTGCCTCATTGGGTGCGAAGACCGGAGAATTCCCGCTCCTTGTCGGTGCACAACCCGAGCTCACGACTGAGCAGGCGCAGGCTCTGACGACACTCAAACCACTCGGAGGGTTCACCACGGCCCACCCAGCCAACGAGGACAGGGTCATCAACATTCAAGCCATGGCCGACGAGGTCGACGGTGCAATCGTGCCGCCCGGCGAGACATGGTCCATTAACGACCATGTTGGCGAGAGAACCGAAGCCAAGGGCTACGTGGCAGCGTGGGCCATCATCAACGGGGTCCCCTACTGCTGTGATCATGCAGCCAATATTGGTGGAGGCGTCAGCCAGTTCGGTACCACGATGTTCAACGCAATCTTCTATTCCTGTCTCGAAGATGTGGAGCACCGGCCGCACTCCCTCTACTTCACGAGATACCCCATGGGGAGAGAGGCGACCCTTGGGGTTCCCGGGCCGGATGTCTCGTTTCGAAACAACACGGACTCGCCGGTGCTGATCAAGACGGCGTACACGTCAACATCGATCACAGTCAAGATGTATGGGAACAACGGCGGACTTGTGTGCACCGATATCACGCATCCCGTGGAGGACGTTGTCGCGTTTGAAGAAGAGCTTGTCGCTGACGAACTCGACGAGATCCACCCAGGGGAGCGTGTCAAAGAACGTGGAGGGATAGATGGATTCCTCGTGAAGGTCGACCGAGTCGTCACCTACCCAGACGGCAGACAAGAACTCGACCTGGCTCTTGTATGGCGCTATCGGCCGCTGACGACGCTGTTCACGGTCCACCCGTGTGAAATCACTGGCGAACCGATCGACTGCCCCATAAAGCTCCCGTCGCTCATCAACAAGACATGGGAACAGGCTCTGGCTACGTTGGACGAGCTCGGACTTCTCGCAGCAAAGAACTCAGGGTTCGTCGACAATCCTGAACAAGACAACATCGTGCTTCTCCAAGACCCAGCGCCAGGAGAATGGGTTCCCTTTGGGTCGACAATCACGCTGACTGTCGGGGAATTCGCTGAGTAGGGGTTTTCCGAGTAGGTAGAGCTCAGGCGTCTGGATAGAACAAGAAGAAGTCCTCGATCACCGACGAGACGGCAGCGAGTTTCGCTTCATCCCACCCAGCAGTGGAGCTGGCAATCAAAGAGTTCTGGTCGATGTAGACCCTCGTGAGGGCTCCGTCGGCCTCGAAGAGCTCCGCTGCGAGCTTTCCTGCGATCGAACCTGCCTCCGTAGCAGCTTCGCTGGATTCGAATCCCTCGCCATCGGTGCCTGTGAAGCTTCGATTCGTTGAGACCACAACCGTGTTTTCGATCACAGTCATGCCATCTATTTCGATCCGCTGTCCCATCAGTCCTCCGCGCCGGTGCCGAGCGGCAATGGTAGGAGGCGGGCAGCCCAATCACGATGCACCTGACAAATCAATGCAAGGAGTCAGGATGGAGAACGTCGCCGGAACCAACGACGTGAAGTTTCATCAGGTTCGTCGATGATGACTGGTTCGGGGGTACGCCGGCGATCATCACCACACCGTCGCCTGCCTTGGCAATCCCAAGCCTGACGAGTTCCGCCTCGGCGTGACTAATCATCTCATCGGTCGACTCGACTCGCTCCAGCATCATTGGCGTTATGCCACCAAGCATCGACATTGCTCGATAGGTCTTTTCGATGGGGGTGAATCCGTACACATCGGCCATCGGGCGGTACTTCGAAAGGAGCCGGGCACTCGTTCCTGACTCAGTGAACGCGATAATTGTTGCAAGGCCGAGCCTGTCAGCAGTATCAACAGCTGCCTCCGCCGTCGCCGAGGCAAAGACAGCACCCTCTGCAATACCAGAGAGGTTCGTGGCGCGACCGTACTCTGGCGACTTTTCGGCCTCCATGACAATGTCGGCCATCAACTTGACGGCCAGAGTCGGGTACTCGCCGATGGCTGTCTCTGCCGACAGCATTACAGCATCGGATCCGTCAAGAACCGACCGGTACACATCAGTGACCTCCGCTCGGGTCGGTCGTGGACTTCTGATCATCGATTCGAGCATTTCCGTTGCGGTGATGGTGATCTTGCCAGCTGAGTTCGTCCGCCTGAGGATCTCCGTTTGGGCTCTCGGCACAGATTGGATCGACAACTCAACCCCAAGGTCCCCGCGAGCCACCATGGCGCCCGTGCTCTCTGAAAGGATGTCATCGAGGTTCATGTAGCCGACCGCGGTTTCGATCTTGGCGATAAGCGCGACGTCACCTGCCACTTCCCTGACCGAACGCAGATCCGCTCCCTTTGTTACGAACGACGCGGCTACGGCGTCGACGCCGAGCGTCACACCGAATTCGAGGTCGACGACATCCTTTTCGGTTACTACAGGGATATTTGTCCTGGCTCCAGGAAATGCCACTCCCTTGTGGTCTCGCAGAATCCCCCCGACCGTGACCGTTGCGGTAATCCGCTCGGAGGTCACCTTTGTTGCCTCGAGTGTGATGAGGCCGTCAGACAAGATGATCACGCCGCCGACCGACATTTCGACGTCGTCGAGGTAGGCAACATGAATCTCCTGCGCGTCGCCTACTCCCTCGCCCGGTACCAACGTCACGGTCGCACCGTCTTCGAGCGTCACATTTCCACCAGAGAAGGTTCCAACCCTAATTTTTGGACCCTGGATGTCTTGCATTATCGCAAGGGGTCTTCCAAGGTTGGAAGCAACCCTTCTGACGATCTCCACTCTTCGGGCGTGGTCGGCATGCTCACCGTGCGAGAAATTGATCCGCGCAACATCCATGCCGCGCTGCATGAGCTTGGAGATGACTTCCTCGGAATCCGTTGCAGGACCGAGGGTTGCGATGATTTTGGTCTTGCGGCGCATTGCAACCACCTTAGGACGGCCCCGTTCAACACCTGTCGATAATCTTGCTCATGATGCTGGCAACGTCACGGCTTGTCACCGAGACCCGAAATCGACTACCGTATGGGCGTGCGAAGGCTTGACCCAACGGAGGAAACATGAAAAAAGCAGTACTACTGCTGATTGTTGCGATGGCTGTTGCCCTCGTAGCAACAGCGTGCGGTAGCGACGATCTCGGGGGAAAAGTAGTCACCGTCGGTGTCGAAAACGCCTACCCACCCTTCAACTTTGTCAACGAGACAACCGGAGAGGGCGAAGGCTTCGACTACGACGTTTGGCGCGAGATCTGCTCAAGAATCGGCTGTGAAGCTGAGTTCGCTGAAGCGGGTTGGCCGGCGGTCATCGAGGAAACCGGCCAAGGCGTCTATGACGTCGCAGCGGACGGCATCTCGATCACTGAAGAGCGCAAGGCAGTTGTCGCATACTCCGATGCGTACATGTCGGTTATCCAGCGATACATGGTTCGGGCCGATGAGACCCGGTTCACCACGGCAGCTGAATTCGATGCCGGCGATTACCGACTCGGCACGCAGGTTGGCACCACCAACTACGAGCTCGGGGTTGATCGGATTGGCGACGGCCGAATCGATGCATACGACCAGTTCGGTGTTGCTGTTCAGGCTCTCATTACCGGTGATGTAGACGCCGTAATCATTGATGACACAGCGGGTCAGGGATACATCGGTGTGAATGCAGATCAGACGAAGTTGCTCGCAGACGAACTTCAGTCCGACCCACTCGGATTCATCTATCCACAAGACTCCGAATTGATCGATCCTGTTAACAAGGCACTGGAGGATATGAGAGCCGACGGAACGCTTGACGCTCTGTTCCAGAAGTGGTTCGTCGATTTCAGCGGCTAACACCGTGGGCGAATAGACGATAGATGGATGAAGGGGTCGGACCACGGTCCGGTCCCTTCATTCGTATCAAGAGGTATGTTGACACCGCCGACTGAGGGGTGACATGAAAGCAATGGAACCGAAGGCCGTAGACCCAACGCCTCCTGGCGCGAAAGTGCGCTACGAGTGGTCAGGGTTTCCGTGGTGGTTCCTTGGGATCATCGGCGTCATCGCGTATCCCGTATTCAAGGTCTTAACTGACGACACATGGAACGATGGATTCCAGTTCATCAAGGCGGGGATGGTCTTGACCATCATCGTGACCCTCGGCGGGTTTGTTGTCGCCATGGTGCTTGGGCTCGTCGTCGCCCTCGGGAGAATGGCGAAGAACGTGTTCGCAAGAAACCTCGCGATCTTCTACATCGAGGTCATCCGTGGAATTCCGGTGCTGGTCAC
Source organism: Actinomycetota bacterium (assembly GCA_027728645.1). Lineage (GTDB taxonomy): Bacteria > Actinomycetota > Acidimicrobiia > Spongiisociales > UBA5794 > UBA5794. Next base: position 7,815 of record JAQCAA010000002.1, read on the forward strand.
GATCATCTTCGTCGGGCTTGTTGCATGGCCACAACTCATGGGAGCGCTTGGCATCAGCGGTCGAACTGGACTGGCATCACCCGCCGTCAAAGCAACCATGGCGGTCGGGATGGTCTACGCGGCATTCATAGCTGAAGTCTTCAGGGCCGGCGTCGAGTCCGTAAGCATTGGTCAACGCGAAGCAGGGATGTCCGTCGGGCTGAGCAGGATTCAAGTGTTCCGAACCATCGTCTGGCCTCAAGCCATCAAGAACATCCTGCCAGCGCTTGGCAACGATCTGATCGCACTCCTGAAGGACTCGTCGTTGGTCTCGATTCTTGCGGTGAGGGAGCTCACCCAGATGACGAAGCTGTGGACCGGCGTGACCTTCCAATTTCTCGCCGGCTATCTCATACTCGCCGCTTTCTATCTACTCCTAACGGTCTCGCTGAGCATCCTGCTGCAGTGGTATGAACGAAAGATCGCAACCCCCTGATGGCAACTGACATGGCCCCAGGCAACGACCTTGCTGACGGATTGGGACCTCTCATCGAGCGATTCGATCATGTGTCGATGGCGGTCCGTAGCATCGAGTCCGGGACCTCCTTCGTTGCTCTCGTAGGGGGCGTGCGATTCGACGGTGGACTCAGCCCTCGAGAGGATTTCTACTGGGAGCAGTACCGCCTACCTGGTTGGGGGACACTCGAGATCATCGCTGCGGTAAACCAAAACGACCCGTCACACTTCATCAACCGTTTCATCGCTGAACGAGGAGAAGGCCTTCATCACCTAACACTGAAAGTCACGAACATCGAGGAGGCCGTCGATGCCGCAAGAGCACTCGGATTCACGGTGGTGGGCTTCGACGACTCGGACCCAACATGGAAAGAGGCGTTCGTCCACCCGAAGTCCTCCAGCGGCGTGCTCGTCCAGCTCGCTGAATTCCCAGACGGTGAGCACTAGAAGTCGTGCGCACCGCATTGATTCCGATCCGGGATTTCTGTGGGATGACGCGACTTGCTGGTGTGGTCAACCTCGCTGAGCGTTCTACCTTCGCCAGATCCCTCTCAGAGATCGCCGTGGCTGCTGCAATGGACGCTGGCTTGGCAGTTCGGGTTCTCACAGGCGACAAGGAGGTCGCATCGTGGTGCGAAGACCGAAAACTTGAAGTCACCGACGATACGGGCGGCGGACTCTCAACATCGCTCAGCAACGCAGTCGACGCGCTCGAGCGCCCATGGCTCGTCTGCCACGCCGACCTCCCATTGGTTACCGGCGAGGCTCTCTCGGATGTATCAGCTGCCGCCGACAATCGCGGATGGGCGATTGCGCCAAGCCTTGACGGGGGAACGAACGTAATCGCTGGGACTGGACGATTTCGGTTTTCGTTCGGACCAGGGTCATTTCACTCTCATCTGGCTTCAGTACCGAACGCAGCAGTCATTGTCGATGCCAGACTCGCCGTCGAGGTCGACACGCCGTGGCACCTTGGAGTGCTGAGAGGGCTCGGACTTGTGCCTAGCCTCGTGTCGTGACCACAAGCAACTACGACGAGTTCGAAGGCCAGGCATCAGCGCTTGGCACACCAAACAGAGCGCTCACGATCGGTGCACACCCAGACGACGCTGAGTTCGGTGCAGGAGCCACACTTGCAAGATGGGCTGACGACGGCTGCGAGATCACGATGCTGATCGTCACCGACGGTTCGAAGGGCTCATGGAATCCTGACGAGGACCGAGCCGATCTCATCGCACGTCGCAAAAAGGAGCAGACCGAAGCAGCCAACACCCTCGGCGCCAGCACCACCGTTCACCTCGGAGAGGTAGACGGCGAGCTCGAGTATTCATCTCGACTCAGAAGAGACATTGCGCTTCAGATCCGGCTTCACAGGCCAGATGTGGTGCTCACCCACGACCCGTGGCAACGATACCAACTGCACCCTGACCACAGGGCGACAGGGCTCGCCGCTGTGGATGGTGTGATTTCCGCGAGGGAACCACTTGCGCTCACTGACACCGGAACCGATGCCCATCGGCCGGAAGCTGTGCTTTTATGGTCCGCCGATGAGCCTGATTACATCGAACCGGTCAACCAGCAGTGGTTCGATGTGAAGCTCGCCGCCTTGTTGTGCCATTCCAGCCAGGCAGTTACTTCAATGGGTGACGCAGCCGACAGCGACGCGAAGAGGCACGAATTCGCGCAACGACTTCACCACTGGCATGAGAAGAGCGGGTCGGTGCTCGGCGCAGGACCGGCCGAAACTTTCAAACGGCTTACACCGTAGGGCGAGAACAGAGCAGCAAGGGGAAGGACCGAAGAATGAGTGTTGTCGTACTCGGGGCGGGAATCGTTGGATCGGCGGCTATCTGGGATCTCAAGCGGCGTGGGTTTGAGGTGGCGGTCGCCGACGCCGACCCAGAGAGCGTCGTCCGTGCGTCTCGACGGTTCGATGTTGCTGCAAGTGTCATGGATGTGAGCGACCTCGATGAGGTGAGAGCGGGTCTCTCTCCCCACGACGCTGTCGTGTCGGCAGTGCCGTACCGATTTGGTGTCGTCGTAGCGCAAGCTGCAATCGACACAGGCACCCACTACGCCGACTTTGGTGGAAACCCAGCTGTGGTGGCTCGTCAGAAGGAGATGGATGCGTCGGCAGCGGAGGCTGGCCTGATGATCGTCCCCGACTGCGGGCTTGCACCAGGGGTTGCCAACGTGATGGCGACCCAACTCATCGAGGAAGCAGATCCGGGACCTATCGACAGCGTGCAGATTCGGGTAGGGGCTCTCCCCCAAGTGCCGGTTGGATCCCTTGGCTACCAGCTCGCCTTCAACGCTGCAGGTTTGATCAATGAGTACGCGGAACCGTGCGAGGTCATCGACGGCGGGAAGTACGCAACTGTCGAACCACTCACCCGTTTCGAGACGGTTGAGTGGGACGGATGGGGACCGCTCGAAGCCTTCTCAACCGCTGGCGGCACCTCAAGCATGTGTTCGCTGCACACCGACGTCGTGTCTCACCTTGAGTACAAGACCTTGAGATTTCCGGGCCATGGAAACGTCTTTCGCGCCATGCTCGAGCTCGGCATGTTCAATGAGGATCGGGGAGCATCCGGCGTTTCTCCTCGCGACCTGCTCCTCGAAACGCTCAATGCATCTCTTCCCCGTGACCAACCAGATCTCGTCTTGGTTCGTGCATGGATCGACCAGGGAGGTGTTCGAAAGGGCATGCAGATCGAAGACGTCGAGCAGGACGGCTTCACAGCACTCGCCCGCACAACCGCGTTTCCTGCAACCGCACTCATCGATCTCGTTGTGAGCGGGAGCATTTCGAGACCTGGAGTCAAGACGATGAACGAGGCCATCACCGGCGATGAACTCGTCCCACAGCTCGCGCCCGTCAACATCAATGTAGAACGGTTCTGAACCTCGCCACCTGAACGGGATGTGCGCCCCACAAGGGCTAATGTGGGCATATGAGCACATCCAACGTAGCGGTCATACCGGGAGGCACCGGATCAGTCGGGCGATGTCTCATCCCTCTCCTCCTCGACCGCGGATTCAAGGTAGCCGCCACCTATCTCCTCCCAGAGGAGGCGACAGCACTCGAAGAGGGCCTCGATTACGACGAGGACCGACTCATCCTCAGACGGGTGGACGTTTCAGACGCAACAGCCGTCAACGAATTCATGGCTGAGGCGGCTGAGGCATATGGGGCGATCAATGTCATGGCATCTCTGGTTGGTGGCTGGGCGGGAGGCAGGGATGTCGCAGAGACCAGCGAAGTGCGCCTCGATCGCATGATCGATCTCAACCTGCGAACGGCGTGGAATACCACACGAGCATCGATTCCGTTGATGGCGGAGGACTGGGGCCGAATCATCCTGATGGGGTCAAAGCACGCACTCGATGCTCCAGCCGGTCAGGCCGCGTACAACGTCGCAAAATCAGGAGTTCTCGCACTCGCGAAGTCGGTAGCAACAGAACTCCTCGATACCCAAACAACATGCAACGCTCTTCTTCCTTCCGTTATCAACACCGATGCGACAAGGGCAGCCCTCCCCTATGCCGACTATGTCAACTGGCCCCAGCCGGAAGACATCGCAGATGTCATCAACTTCCTTGCGAGCGAGCAGTCCAAGGTAATCAACGGGGCCTTCATCCCCGTGTGGGGTTCCGCGCTGATCTAAGGCATTTGTGGATTACGACGTCATCATCATCGGATCCGGATTCGGCGGCAGTGTTAGCGCGATGAGGCTTGCGGACAAGGGCTACAGAGTTTGCGTTATCGAGGCAGGGAAACGGTGGGAGGGAAAGGACTTCCCACGTACAAACTGGAACCCTTTCAGGTCACTGTGGTTCCCAAAACTCGGCATGCGGGGCATCCAACGGCTGTCACTCCTCAAACACGTGATGGCGTTAAGCGGCGTGGGTGTCGGTGGTGGATCGCTCGTGTACGCAAACACCCACTACGAACCCCTCGATCCGTTCTACAGCGACGGCCAATGGGCAGACGTCACCGACTGGAAGGACGAACTCGCGCCGTATTTCGACCTCGCACGGTCGATGCTCGGTGTGACGCAGAACCCGCTCGACACACCTGCCGATATTGTGATGCGCTCGGTCGCCGCCGAGATGGAGGTTGCGGGCTCATTCAGCCCAACGCCAGTAGCGGTGTACTTCGGTGAGTCTGGCGTCGAGGTCGATGACCCCTACTTCGGAGGCGAAGGACCTCGAAGATCTGGGTGTGTTGCCTGCGGTAACTGCATGGTCGGTTGTCGGTTCAACGCGAAGAACACGCTCGACAAGAACTACCTGTGGTTCGCAGAGCGTGCAGGGGCCCACATCATGCCGGAGCAACAGGTCAACGATGTCGAGGAGATAGCAGGCGGCTGGGCCGTGTCCTCGCATCGCCCAGGTGCCTGGATGCGCAAGGGCAAGAGACGGACAACGGCTACGCATGTCATCTTCTCAGCTGGGGCGCTCGGCACGACGCGACTGCTCTTGGAGCTCGCAGAGCGCGGCCGCATTCCAAACATCTCAAGCAACCTTGGGCACCTTGTACGGACGAACTCAGAGGCGATTCTCGGCGCCGTGGCCAACACCACAGAGGTCGATTACAGCGAAGGGATCGCAATCACGTCATCGATCCACCTCAACGACCACACCCACGTCGAGCCGGTTCGATACGGCAAGGGCTCAAACGCACTCGGCCTCCTCAGCACAGTGTTGACCGACGGTGGTCCAGGACTGCCGCGACCCATTCGGTTTCTGCGAAACGTCGTTCGGCATCCAATCGCGTTCTTGAGATCCCTTTCCGTGTGGAAGTGGTCTGAGCGCACGATCATCCTCCTCGTCATGCAGAGCAGTGACAACAGCCTTCGCCTGATCCGGAAACGAGGGCTGTTCGGAATGAAGCTGTCGACGGCTCAGAGCCACGGAGAACCGAGTCCGACCTACATTCATGAGGCGAACGATGTCGCGAGAGCCACCGCTCGGATCATAGGGGGGCAGCCAATGAGCGCCATCCATGAAGTTCTCTTCGATACACCAACCACAGCTCACCTTCTGGGCGGCGCACCAGTTGGATCGAGCCCCAACAAGGGGGTCGTCGATGCCTATCACCGGGTCTTCGGTCACAAGACCCTCCATGTCATCGACGGCGCAGCAATCGGAGCGAACCTCGGAGTCAATCCTTCGCTTACGATCACGGCGATGGCTGAACGTGCGGTCAACGCATGGCCTCGAGCGGGCGAACCGGACAGCCGACCCGCTCAGGGCGACCCATATCAGAGAATCGCTAAATCCGAGACGATCCGCAGCTTCTAGCGCCGTCTCCCTTTACACGCCGGTCCCCCGCGTCCCGGCGTCCCTTGCCGGAGTCACGCGGTTCCTGGTCGCGATATCGGCAGGCTCTTGCATCTCGCCAGCATCCTCGTCGTGATCCATGTTCGAGACCCATCTCCCATACATGATCGACAGCGGCCACGCGGTCACCCCATGCAGCAACACGCTGAGCGCAACCGTTGTCGAGACAATCGTCAGCGTCAACTCCGTCGCGGTTGGATCGACTTCAGCTACAACCGTGCCAGCAAACACGAGCGAAGCGATTCCTCTCGGACCAAACCAACCGAGGAACGCGACCGTTGGAAGAGCAACCTTGGCCCGGAACATAGCCAATCCGACGGGAATCAACCTCACGACGGTGAGACTCGCCAGCGCATACACGACAATCTCCCACGTGATCGCAGAGATCCGCGGACCAAAGATCAAGGCGCCAAAGAGGAGGAACGAAAGGATCGTCAACAGATAGGCAAGGGCCTCAGACAGCGTGCAGATGTCGGGATACTTCTCCCTCACGAGGTTTCCGAATACCAGGCCACCGACGAATGCTGCGATGAATCCAGAGCCATGGAGGGTGGTCGCAACCAAGAAGCACAGGACTGCGATGACCGGGACCAACATCTGTCTCCATTCACGAGACATCCATCCCCGCTGATAGCAGAGCACGACCAGCTTCCCTCCGGCGTATCCGACCGCGAGCCCCACGACGATCGCCACTCCAAGTTCTTCGAGGAACAGGCTCACGAGTCCGGTGCCCGTTGTCATCTCGCCGGCGACGCCTGCGATCGCAATGGACAGGAACGGCACCGCAATCCCGTCGTTGAGCCCGCTCTCGACACTGAGTCCCTGCCGCACGGCTCCAGGCACCATGTCATTGGTAACAACCGCTTGGCCGAGAGCCGCATCGGTAGGTGCGAGCGTCACAGCCACGACCGCCGCTCCCCAGAACCCGAGTTCACCAAACATCGCAGCCGCAAGAGCGATCCCAGCCGCCATCGTCCCGATGAGACCGACGGTGAGGAGTCGGGTTGGAATCGTTAAGTGTCTCCGAACGGCAGCCACATCAATGACGGCAGCGTCCGTGAAAAGCACGATGACGAGCGTCATCTCGAGCACGGTCTGCACGACATCGTCAGTGAGCGGAAGGCTCACAACGTTGAGGGCTTCTGGCCCAGCGAGTACCCCTAAGACAACAAACAACATCGGACCGGTAATCGGTGTCTTAGCGAGGTATTTCGAGAAGAGACCGTATGCAACAACAAACGACATCACCAGCGCGGCACCAACCATGTTCCAGCCTCCTTGCGAGCAACCAATCCTAGGTCCCCTCGCCATCGGGTCAATCGGTTGAAAACTGGCCCATATCCGCCTGTCGTCAGGAGATAGACTGCGTCTCCGACATCGAAGGACCGCCAGGGAGCGGAGTGGTTTCGACACTCGATGCGGTTTCGTGTTGGTAGCCCCGACCGGATTTGAACCGGCGCTACTGCCTTGAGAGGGCAGCGTCCTAGGCCGCTAGACGACGGGGCCGAGAGCAGACCTTCGGCCTGCCTCGCTCGGGGGGAAGGACTTGAACCCTCAATATCTGGACCAGAACCAGGTGTGTTACCAATTACACCACCCCCGAAAGCGTCGCAAGGATACGAGCAAGTGCTGCCTATTGGCAACGTCCCGTGGGTGGTATCCGGCTTATAGTCTAGGTATCGAGCCCTCGCCAATTCGAGTCATCAAACCGCTGAATCTCAAGAACATTGCCGTCTGGATCGTCGACGTAGGCGTGGTAGATCTTGTAGGTCTCGCTGTACTGCGGACCGCCTCGCACTGCCCAACCTTCGGCAAGGACGCGCTCACACCAACCGTCGACATCGTCTACCACGATCGTTGTGACAGCCCCTGCCGGCCCTTCAAACGGCTCGCGAAGACAGACACCAAGAAAGGCGGTATCGGTGACTCGGTAGATCCGACACGCTCCCTGATCCACCGTCAGCGACAAACCGAGGACCCGTTCATAAAAGTCGGCCGAGCGATCCAAATCTTCCGAAGGGAGAAAACTGATAAACGCGTCTGCCTTCACAACAACAGACTCCGGGCTCGTTCAATCCGTTTCAGAGTCTCGTCAAGACCAAGTACCTCAATCGACTCAAACAATGGTGGGCTCACCGTTGAGCCCGAAATCGCAACTCTGATTGGCTGGAATCCCTTTCCAGCAGAAAGTCCGTTGGTCTCGAGCATGGACCGAAGAGCCCCATCGATTGCCGTGGTGGTCCACTCCGCAAGCGATTCGAGCACCTCAACGGCAGCTCCCAAAGCTACTGGAGCCTCGGGCGTTTCCATGACCTTGGACCACGCCTTGTCGTCATACGTCTCTGGTGCCACAAACAGGAACCGAGCCTGGTCCGGAATCTCAGCAAGCAACTTCGTGCGCTCCTTTATGGCCGGTGCAAGCGCTGCTAGGTCCGAAACCTCGTCAACTTCTAGCTCGCGTCCGAGGTCGGCCTCGATCAGAGGTCTTGCCACAGCGACGAACGCATCGTCCGACATCTCGCGGATGTAGACGCCGTTCATCCACTCAAGTTTCACTGGGTCGAACACCGCAGGATTGCGCGAAATCGAAGTTCCGTCGAACCGGCTGATCATGTCGTCGAGCGCAACAAGCGTCTCGTCTTCACCTGGGGACCAACCAAGGAGAGCGAGGTAGTTGTTCATTGCATCAGGGAGAAACCCAGCCTCTCGGTAGGCGCTGAGTGCAGTGTCTCCATGCCGCTTCGAGAGTTTCTTGCCATCTGGGCCCATCAGCAGCGAAAGATGACCATACGTCGCCCGTTCGGCACCCATTGCCTCGGTGATGAGGATGTGCTTCGGTGTCGAAGAAAGAAGGTCTTCGCCTCTGATGACATGAGTAATGCCGAAGTCGACGTCGTCAACAGTGGATGCAAGGTGATACGTGGGGGTGTTGTTTGACCGCATGATGACAAAGTCATCCACCTGAACATGATCGAAAACCATCTCGTCCCTGACGAGGTCGGTGAATTCGGTCGACCCAGGACGCGGAACACGGAACCGGATCACTGGCCCATCCCCGTCAAGCATCCGTCTCGACACCTCTGCTCGTTCCGGCTCGAGGGTTCCGTCATAAGCAGGTGAAGTTCCGTTGGCCCTTGCTTCTTGCTTGAACGCCTCGAGCTGATCGGCTGTGGCGAATGAGTAGTAGGCGTGTCCGCTGTCTACCAGACTCAACGCAACCGCCCAGTACCGCTCATACCGATCCGATTGCCGATATGTGCCGTGAGGACCACCGACTTCAAGACCCTCCCCCCAGTCGAGCCCGAGCCAGCGCATGTGTTCGAGGATGTCGACCTGAAACTCTTCCGTTGATCGTGCTTCGTCGGTGTCGTCCGATCTGAGGATGAACGTGCCTGCGAAGTGCTTCGCAAACATGAAGTTGAATAGGGCAGTTCGCGCTGCACCGACATGCAGATAACCCGTAGGTGAAGGCGCAAACCTGACGCGAACGCTCACGCCGAAGTCACAAGGTTCATCAACGTCCCAATTCCTTCGATGTCGACCTCGACACGATCTCCCGCAACGATTGGACCAACTCCAGCCGGGGTACCTGTGAGGATTACGTCACCAGGAAGAAGCGTCATCACGGCAGTCACGTATTCGATAATGGCCCCGACATCGAATACAAGATCGGCGGTAGACCCTTCCTGGCGCAGAACACCGTTCACAGAACAGGTGATTCGATTCGGCTCTGCTGGATCGAATTCAGTGTCGATTGCCGGGCCGAGTGGGCAGAACGTGTCGAAGCCTTTCGCTCTCGACCATTGACCATCAGATCTCTGGAGATCTCGTGCGGTGACATCGTTTGCAGCGGTGTATCCAAGAATATATGAACTGGCGTCTGCCGCTGAAACTCGCCTCGCCACCTTCCCCATGACAATGGCGAGCTCTCCTTCGTGATGGACCTCTGACGACTCCGGTGGGAGGCGTATCGCAGCCATAGGACCAATAACCGTCGTTGGAGGCTTCAGGAAGATCAGTGGGGACTCGGGAACATCTGAATCCATCTCTGCCGCGTGGTCGACGTAGTTCTTACCGACCGCAATGATCTTGGTTGGGATCACCGGTGCGAGGAGCTTGACCTGGGTGATGGGGAGCACCGTCTCTGACCTCTCCCACTGAAAGAACGGAGACCCGTGGTAGAGGCGGATGCCGTCGGGTTCAACAGTCCCATAGGTGATGTCCTCGGCTTCGGCGTCGATGCGAACGATCTTCAATTATTTCTCCGATTTGGCGGACGGCTGGTGTCGAAGCGATGGTTCACGATGGCAGTCAGCAACTATCCGATACGACCTAAATGTATTCGCGCCACTCCGGGTGGAGATCGAGCTTCCCTGTTACCGCACCCATGAACAGCTCTTGAGCACGGCGAGTGACCGGGCCAGGGATGCCGTCGCCAACTGGCCGGTCGTCGACTTCGCGCACCGGCGTGACCTCGGCAGCGGTTCCGGTGAAAAACACCTCGTCGGCGTAGTAGAGATCCGACCGTGTGATCGCAGACTCTTTGATCGTGTACCCGTCCTCCTCGAGGAGTTGGTACACCGAGCTCCTTGTGAGACCGTCGAGGGCTCCTGCTGAAGTCGGAGGTGTGTGAACGATCCCCTTGCGCACCATGAAGAGATTCTCTCCGCTGCCTTCTGCGATGAGCCCGTCTTCGTTGAGGAGCAACGCCTCGTCGTAGCCAGCCCTGATCGCTGCCGTCTTGGCGAGGACCGAATTCATGTAGCCGCCTGTGCCCTTGGCGTCTGGCATAAACGAGTTCTGGCCGATGCGACGCCACGACGAAACGGCGACTCTGATGCCGTCCCTGACCCCCTCTTCGCCGAGGTACGCGCCCCACTCCCATGCGGCAATGACCATGTGGACTCGTGCGCCTGCAGGGTTGAGTCCCATCGAGCCCGTGCCGAAGAAGGTCACAGGCCTGATGTAGCCGGACTGCAGTTTGTTTGCCCGCATCAGCTCCTTGGCAGCCTCGACGAGTCCATCAACGGTGTACTCGAACGGAATACCGAGTGCCTTTGTCGAACGCTGGAGTCTTTCCATGTGATCCGTGAGCCGGAATATTGCGGTGCCGTCAACCGCGTCATACGCACGAATGCCTTCAAAGGCCCCCGTGCCGTAATGGATTCCGTGAGAAAGGACATGAACTTTCGCCTCGTCCCAAGGGATAAGGGATCCGTCCATCCAGATGTGTTCTGTTGCTTCCATGCGCCTAGTTTGGCACGAATCCTGCCCTTATTACCGAGCCGATCGCCGCGGGACTAAACCTTGAGGAAACGGTCGTGCCACTCGATGATCGCATCGAAGCGCTCGACCCTGTGTTTCGGCTTGCCGGATCGCGAAAGCTCATGACCCTCGCCTGGAGGGAACAGCAGCAGCTCGGTCTCCACGCCCTTTGTGTACAAGAGCGTGAACAACTGCTGACCCTGTTCGAGAGGACACCGAAAGTCATCCTCGGAGTGCAAGACAAGGGTCGGAGTCGTGATCGCATGGGCCCTTGCAAGGGGACTCGCTGCCCACACGTCATCGACTCCAGTGGGCATCGTTGCTTGCAGATACAGCTCACCGAACCACGGGATGTCGGTCGTACCAGCGAACGAAACGAAGTTGTATACGCCTCGCTCCGCAACCGCAGACTTGTACCTCTGGTCCATTGAGGTCAGCACCACTGTCGAGAGTCCTCCGTAGGAGCCGCCCAAGATCCCCATGCGACCAAGATCAAGCCTCGGGAACCGCGCCGCTGCTTCATATGGGGCACTCTTGAGATCAAGAAAATCCGGAGGAACATCCTCCGCCCAACGCCCGATGGGGGCGGCCACATGGTCGTATCCGTACCCAGATGACCCCCGAGGGTTGACAGCTACGACGCCGTATCCCGCGCCCGCATACACCTGGAACTCGTCGAAGAATCCCCAGGAATACTGGGCTGCCGGACCACCGTGAATGTTGAACAGCAACGGAAGGGGTCCCTCACCCTCTGGGAGATAGACCCAACCGTGGATCGCTGATCCATCCGATTCGTACACGAATTCCTGAGGTTCCACGAGACCTGCAATCGAAACGAAACCAACGTTGAGGTCGGTGAGTATGGATTCGGCACTCCCGACAATCCGGTGAAGCTCTCCGGGGTCGGTAGGAGTTGTCGCGCTGAACACAACCTCTGCGCTCTCCGGTCTCATCCCGAAGCTCGAAACGACACGCTTCCCAGAAATGAGCGTCTGGGCATTGCCAGATCGGATTTCGACCAGCTCTTGCGCACCCCGATTCTCTACAAGACAGGCGACGCTTTCGTTGGAAAGAATCATCGGGTTTGTCCCAGATCCAGCCTGACCGGTACCGACAATGTGTTGGTCAAGACTTGATAGCTGGGAAAGCGAACCGTCCAGCTCGACGCGTGCGAGCTGGGGAAGTCGAAGCGATGGCTTCTCCCCTGCAACCCCAACAACGAGCAGCGAGCCGTTCGGCGCATACCCGCACCATGTCCATGAGCCAGCTGGAGAGCGCTGTACTACCTCTGCGGTGGCGATGCTGACGGTGAACACGTGATTGATGTCATCGATCCACCTGCGCGGATCGGTTGCGCTCACATAGGAAATCGATCCACCGTCTGGGGACCACGCAGGACCGGCCTCGGAGGAGTCTCCTGAGGTCAGCTTGGTCGCATCGCCCGTCGCGACATCGATGAGCCAGATGTGTGATCGACGGTTGTACATCCATGAGTTGTTGTCGTACCGGAAGGCTGGCGCCGTAATTCTGCGAGGTGCCCGCTCTCGATCCTCTTCAGATTCGAGGCCGTCGACATACTCGGGAACGACCGCTGCAATCGTCATGCCATCGGGTGACCAAGCAATCTCCTTGACGCCGAGTTCGAACGAAATCAGAGGGGTGGTCTGCCCGGTCGTCCCACGAGTTGCAATGTGTGGCTTTGCTTCGTGATCGGAACCTTTGCTCAGGTAGGCCAAGGTTTGACCGTCAGGGGACCATCGCGGCGAGGTATCGCTCACACCCGGCGTTACGGGAAATGCGTCGGCCCCGTTCCACATCCATAGAGTGTGGACGTAGACATCCTCGACAGTGTTCATTTGTGCGACGACGAATGCGGCTTTGTCATTCGTTGGGTGGAGTTGTACGTCTGAGGGGAGGCGGAAGTCGCCTAGCTGGTCTGGTCGCATGGGTTTTCCTCACTCGTGGGTCGCATGGCACGCTAGTAGCCCCTGAGCGATGTCTGACGGGGTTATCGGGTCATATCCACCTACCGTGTCCTCATGCATCGCTTCGTTGCCTCAGGGTTCTTTGTCGGTCTCATCCCGTCGCGGTTGTGGGGATCGGATAACGGAGCAGGAACGTTCGGGGCTGGACTCGCCGCACTCTTCGCGTTCACCTGGTGGAACCTCCCTTGGTGGTACCACGGTGCGGTCTTCATCCTGTTCGCTGGCTTGTCGGTCTGGTCAGCGAGACCCTTCTCCGCCGACCACGCAGACCCAGGTTGGATCGTCATCGACGAGATGGCAGGCACCCTCATAGCTGTCATAGGACTGAGTGGGGTCCCATGGCTTGTCGCTGTCTTTGTTGCAAGACTCGCCGATATCTTCAAAGTGTTGCCAGGCGTCCCACAAGCCGAACGACTGCCAGGGTCAATCGGCATCACAATGGACGACATCGTCGCTGGCCTCTACGGTCTTGCGGCAGGCTGGATTGTGTGGGGGTTCATGTAGCGATTGGTTGCGTTCCGGTGAGTCCTCCACCCCAAGTACGGCAGGCCTCCTCTACTTGAGGTCGATGTAGCTCACTGCCAGGATTCCGTCGAGGCTCATGAGCCCAGCGACGTGATCGGCGTCAAGAGCCTGTTCGAGGGCAATGCCCATCATCGCACCGGAGCCATCTGGGGCCCTACCAACGACCATGTCCGCGATGTTGTGACCGATGTCACCAAGATACGTTCCAACGCGGCCGATGCAACCAGGAGAATCGTCGTTTCGCACCAACAGCATGTGGGTCGTCAGCGGCACCTCGACGGAATATCCGTCAACCCCCACCAGAACTGGCCCCTTCCGAGTCATACAAGTGCCGGCGACCGTTCGAATCTGACCATCCACGACACCGGTGAGACGGACAATGGATTGATAATCATCAACGGTGGTTTGCGATTCCTCAATCACGGTCACTCCCCGCGATGCGGCAATCAACCCGGCGTTGACATAGGAGACGTGCTCGTCGGTTGAGCCAGAGAGCGCCCCCTTAAGAGCGGCGAGGGCAAGGGGTCGGACTGGCTCGTGCGCGAGTTGGCCCCTCGACGTAACGGTTAGCTCGTTCGGTAGACCTTTCGCCTGAACGGCGAAGATTCGACCAAGCTGCTCGGCGAGAGCAATGAACGGCATCAGTTCTGCAGAAACGGAGGCACCAAAGTCCAGATTTACCGCTGAAAGAACGAGATGCCCCGCAAGGGCGTCCGCGACCGCTTGCGCTACGGCAGTACCGGCTTTGTCCTGTGCCTCGCGAGTGCTCGCGCCAAGGTGCGGTGTGACAACAATCTGCGGAACCCTGAACAGCGGGCTATCGGTTGACGGCTCGACCTCGAAGACATCAACCCCTGCTCCACCTACCTTGCCTGATTCAACGGCGTCGGCAAGATCAGCCTCATTGATGATCCCGCCCCTCGCGACGTTGATAATACGCACGCCATCACGCATCGTCGCGATCGACTCGGTCGTAATCAGATTCTCCGTTTCGGCATTTCTTGGGAGGTGAATCGTAATGACGTCAGCCCGTGCAAAGACCTCGGTAAGCGGCAGCAGTTCGACGCCGAGTCTCTGGGCCCGGTTGACAGCGACATAGGGGTCGTAGGCGATGATGGTCATGCCGAATGACGAAGCTCGCTGTGCCACGAGCGTGCCAATCTTCCCGAGTCCGAGAACGCCAAGCGTCTTGCCGTGAAGCTCCATCCCCTGAAACAGCTCGCGGTCCCACCTCCCTGAGCGAAGGCTTTGATCGGCCTCTGGAACCCTTCTTGCCTGCGCAAGGAGCAACGCCATCGTGTGCTCTGCGGCGGAAATGGTGTTTGCGTTCGGAGCGTTCACCACCAGCACACCCTGCTCCGTCGCCGCATCGAGATCGATGTTGTCCACACCGATGCCTGCCCTTCCCACGACCTGGAGGAGTGGCGCAGCTTCAATCATCTCGCGATCGACTGTGGTTTCGGATCGCACGATGAGCGCTGCTGCATTGGCAAGCGCCTCGATCACAGCGCTCCTGTCGGCGCCAACGAGATCAACAACCTCGCATTCACGATTGAGAGCGTCAAGGCCGGCTTCAGCAATCGCCTCTGCGACGACGACGATCGGCCGCGCCACGGCGGTGCCGTCACTGAGGTTCGAGGCCATATCAGGCGTCTCCCGCTGTCTTGTCCTTCAGAACCCGCTGAACAATACTTGGATCAGCTTTGCCACCCGTGTGACGCATCACCTGCCCCATCAGGAACGCAATCGGTTTCGAGTCCCCTTGGGCAATCTTGGCTACGGCATCTGGATTCTCAGCGAGAACGGTATCCACCGCGGCCTCAATCTCGCCTGCGTCTGACATCTGGAGAAGGTCCCTCGCGTCGGCGACATCTCGTGGTGAGCCATCACCGTCCATCGCAGCGTTCAGCACTTCCTTGGCGGCCGAGGACGATAGCTTGCCCTCTTCCACCATCTCAGCGAGATCGCTCAAATGCGACCCAGTAAGCGCTGAGTCAGAAACCAACATGTTCTCTCGGCGGGCGTGGGCGACTACCTCACCGGTAAGCCAATTTCCGATGAGCTTCCCGTTGGTGTCCCCCGAAACGGCTGCTTCGAACAGCGAAGCCAGCTCGAGGTTGTCTGCAAGAAGCTCTGCAGTCTCGGCCTCCACGCCGGCAGCCCTGAACCGCGCTCGCTTGGCTGCTGGAAGCTCAGGCAAGGATTCTCTGACCAGAGACTGCCACTCGTCTGACACCTCAAGCGGCAAGAGATCTGGATCCTGGAAATATCGATAGTCCTCCGACTCCTCTTTGGACCGCATCGAGAGCGTGACCCCCTTGTCCTCGTTCCAGTGCCTTGTCTCTTGGGTTATCGATCCCCCATCTTCGAGAACCGCTATCTGGCGATCAATCTCGAACTCGATAGCCCTCTGAAGCGAGCGAAGTGAGTTCACATTCTTCGTCTCAGTGCGAGTTCCTAACTCTTCCGTCCCGACATGACGTACCGATACGTTTGCGTCAAACCGCATCGAGCCCGCTTCAAGTTTTGCGTCAGACACGCCGAGCGCCAGGACGATGCGTTGAAGTTCTGCCCCATACGCTCTCGCCTGTTCGGCTGAGCGAATATCTGGCTCAGTAACGACCTCGACGAGAGGGACACCAGCTCTGTTGAAGTCGAGCAGCGTATGCTCGGCGTCCTGGATTCGTCCACCTCCCTCACCCACATGGGTGCTTCTTCCCGTGTCCTCCTCCATGTGGACCCGAGTTATGCCCACGACGGTTGGTTCCCCTTGTACCTCGACAATGAGGGACCCAAATTCACACACAGGAAACGTGTACTGGCTGATCTGATAGTTCTTTGGAAGATCTGGGTAGAAATAGTTTTTTCGATAAAACAGTGAGGATTCATTAATCGTGCAGCCAAGCGCCGTGCCAATCGTGACGATGCCCTCGATTGCCTTCACATTCGGAACAGGGAGCGACCCAGGGAGGGCGAGGCAAACTGGACAACACGCCGTATTCGGTTCATCCGGAATGTCGGCTGGGCAACCGCAGAACATCTTCGACTTCGTCGACAACTCAACATGGGTTTCGATCCCGATGACCGCTTCCCATGCCGTCACGGTGCCACCACCTCTGACGATGCAAGCGGAGCCCGTTTGGTGAATTCAGATATGGACTCAACCGCGGCTGCAACCCGGTACATGAGTTCCTCGCCGAGCGAAGGTGCCATCACTTGGAACCCGATCGGAAGGCCCTTGTCATCAAGACCGATGGGTACCGAGATTGCCGGCTCACCTGACAGGTTTGATGGGATTGTGCACACATCCGAGTAGTACATCGCGATCGGATCTGCAGAGCGCTCGCCAACGGGAAACGCAGTCGTTGGACTCGTAGGTGAGATGAGAACGTCGACCTTCTCGTATGCGCTTGCAAAGTCTCTCCGCACGAGCGTCCTCACACGCTGGGCTTGACCGTAGAACGCGTCGTAGTACCCAGCCGAGAGGGCGTACGTGCCAAGGAGGATCCTCCTGATCACCTCGGGGCCGAACCCCTCGGCACGAGTGTGTGACATCATGTCTTCGGTCGTGCCTTCAACATTGCTGCGATGTCCGTATCGCACACCGTCGAATCGTGCGAGGTTTGATGAGCATTCGGCTGGGGCAATCAGGTAGTAGGCAGAAAGAGCGAACTCCGTGCTTGGAAGCCCAACCTCTACAACCTCGGCCCCTGCTTCAGACAGCTTGTCAGCCATTCCTGAGACTGCACCCCGGACCTGAGTGTCGATGCCCTCCCCCATGAGGTCTGAAACGATTCCAATGCGAAGCCCACCGACACCCCCATCGAGCGAGCCGGAGAAGTTGGGAACAGCGCCGTCAATGCTCGTCGAGTCAAAACGGTCCCACCCGGCAATAGCGTCGAGCAAGGTCGCGGAGTCTTCGACCGATCTGGCAAAAGGTCCGATCTGATCGAGAGACGAGGCGAAAGCAATAAGGCCATAACGAGAGACGAGCCCATATGTCGGCTTCATGCCGACGACACCGCACAAAGCAGCAGGCTGACGGATTGACCCTCCGGTATCCGAACCGAAGGCACCAAAAGCGGACCCCACAGCGACGGCCGCAGCTGAACCTCCAGAAGAACCTCCTGGGACAAAGTCCGGATTCCACGGGTTCCGGGTTTCGCCGAACGCAGAATTTTCTGTCGAAGAGCCCATGGCAAATTCGTCAAGGTTCGTCTTGCCGGTAACAACTGCTCCGGCGTCCTTGAGCCGGCGAACAACTGTTGCGTCATAGGGAGGTTTCCAGCCGGCAAGCATCTGTGACGCTGCTGTTGTCTCGACTCCGATCGTGCACATGTTGTCCTTGAGCGCAATCGGAATTCCTTGGAGAGGTCCTACATCCTTGCCGTCAGCAAACGCAGCGTCTGCTGCTTCGGCGGCACTCCGAGCTCCCTTTTTGTCCAATGTCAGATACGCGTGGAGTTGCGCTTCAGTGATCGAGGCACGCCTTGTAACTGCATCGAGAAGGTCGACGGATGAGAATTCGCCAGACCGCAAGCCTCGTCCCGCCGCGACGATCGTCAGATCTGCAAGGTCCGTCATCGCTATCCCAATATCCGCGGCACGCGGAACTGGCCATCGTGGCTGTCTGGCGCCTCACCGAGGAACGAGTCTCTCTCGAGGCATACGACATTTTCATCCGGTCGGAAACCATTGACCAGCGGTAGCGGATGGGAGGTTGGCTCCACTCCCCCGGTGGGAAGTGCCTGAACCCGTTCGGCATGAACAAGGATGTCCTGGAGTTGGGTCCCGTATTCTGCAAGCTCCTCGTCGGTGAGTGCGATCCGGGCGAGATTGGCAACTTTGGCGATGTCGATTTCAACTGGCATGTCAACGATGGTACCGACGCCAATGAACCATGTGGCGGTGCGGCGCTCACACACCGGTACCGTGCTCGGATGCTTCCATGGCCACCACGACATGAACTCCGCAGGCGCCTCCCAAGGCTGATGATCGGTCTGATTCTTTTTGCTGTCGGCGTATCACTGCAGGTGATAGCTGGGCTCGGGCTCTCCCCCTGGTTCGTGCTTCATCAGGGGGTGGCGCACCAGGCCGGCATACCACTCGGCACGTCGGTCGTCATCATTGGTGTCGTAGTGCTGCTTCTTTGGATTCCTCTCAAACAGCGATTCGGCCTAGGAACCATCCTGAATGTCTTGATGATCGGCTTCGTCATCGACATCTGTCTGTGGCTTGGACCCGAATCCGTTGACAGCCTCGCCATCCGGGTTGCCCTCCTCGTTGCAGGAATTGTCATTCTTGCAGTCGACTCAGGGCTCTACATCGGTGCAGGGCTGGGACCTGGACCCAGGGACGGCCTCATGACCGGTCTGGCGAAACTCGGCCTGAACGTCGGTGTTGCCAGATTCGGGATCGAAATTTCTGTGCTCGTGGTCGGGTGGTTCCTCGGTGGAACCGTCGGTGTCGGAACAGCGCTGTTTGCTTTCGGAGTCGGGCCGCTTATTGCGATATTCCTGCCCATGTTCACCGTCGATCCTGTCAAGGAACGGGTCAGAGAGACCGAGTGATGAACCGCCGCATGACGTCAAATGCAACAGCGAGATTGGCGATCGGCATGGATTCGTCGACTTGGTGGGCCTGAGCAACTTCCCCAGGGCCGTAGTTCACCGCTATTGCGCCGCGTGAGGTCAGACGGGCGACATCGGTCCAACCCTGCTTTGCAACCCGGTCTCTACCAATAATCGCATCGAGCCTGAGAACCTCTTCGCTCTCGAGCTCGATTCGGCCGGCAGGAGCCCTGTCGGTGATGGTGATCTCATCCGCTGCCGCGGCAACTTCTCTCAGCCTCGCCTCCGCCTCTTCGAGTGAAAAAATGGGAGGGAACCGATGGTTGAGGGTGATCGTGAAGCTCGGAGGAATGATGTTGGTCGCTATGCCTCCGTGGGCCTTGGTGACGGAAAACACCTCACGGTATAGCAGTCCTCCAATATCGAAGACTTCGGGCTCGCGATCGTGGACCGCCGCAAGCCACGATCCGGCTTTGGTCACAGCGTTCTCCCCGAGCCATGGCCGCGCTGCGTGAGCGGAGGAACCGGAGAACACGATCTCTGCGTTCAACACACCGTTGCACCCGAGTTCAAGGTTGAGGTCTGTCGGTTCCATCACGATCGAGAGGGATGCGCCAAGAAGCCATGGGCAAGCTTCGAGCACTGCCTCCAGACCGTTCTCGGCCGCTGGACCCTCCTCCTTGTCGTAGAACACGCACACGACATCGACATCTGATCCAGCAACGGCATCGTCGTTGAGGAGTTCGATCATGACTGCAACCCCGGACTTCATGTCGCTCACGCCGAGACCTTGGATACGATCGCCAACAATCTTGGAACTCGGCTCCCCTTGCACGGGCACCGTATCGGTGTGCCCGTAGAGCGCGTAGAACGGCCGACCAGCCCGCGGTGTCCCGACAACAACGGAATCGCCAATCCTGACAACATCTGCTGTTCCAGAGAATCGCTCCTCAAGCCAAGAGCACAGGGCAGCCTCGTCCCCCGTAACCGAGGGAATGTCGACAATCTCGATCAACGTATCGAGAAGAGTCACACCTGGACCTCGAAGGTTCTCAACGCATCGTTCAAGGACGTCTTCTCGTCGGTAGAAGCAGATCGGGTCCCGATGATCAGGGCGCACTGCAGGTCATAGGTGCCTGCAGGGAACCGTTTCGGCCTCGTCCCTGGGATCACAACAGAGTTTGGCGGAACAACGCCTCGCATCTCAATGGGCTCTGGTCCGGTGACATCGATGATTGGCGTCGAGGCCGTGATCGTGGTGTTTGCCCCAAGTACTGCGCCATGGCCAATCACTGCCCCCTCGACGATGATGCTCCTCGAACCGATGAAGGCGCCGTCTTCAACGATGACGGGGCGAGCGCCTGGCGGTTCAAGCACGCCTCCGATTCCGACACCACCGGACAGATGAACGCCTCTTCCGATGTGTGCGCAGGAGCCAACGGTTGCCCATGTGTCAACCATCGTTCCCTCGCCAACCCACGCACCGATGTTCACAAAACCGGGCATTACAACGACACCAGGTTCGCAGAACGCTCCGTATCTCACAGAGCCAGGAGGCACAACGCGTATGCCGGCTTCAGCGAGTCCAGTCTTGATCGGAATCTTGTCGTTGTATTCAAGCGAACCGGCTTCAAATGTGGTGATCGGAAGGATTCGAAAATACAGCGATATCGCCCGCTGAAGCCACTGATTCACGACCCATTCGCCGTCGATGTTCTCTGCGACCTTCAGCCGCCCCATGTCGAGATCGGCGATGGTGGCGTGTACAGCTTCGGATGCCTCGGATAGAGGAATCTCCCCAGCATATGCGGCATCGATGTGTGATTCGTGTCCCATTCGTTCCTCCGAAGCTCAGCTGAGCGCCCGTATGAGTTCGTCCGCTGCCTGCTCACAGTCGACGAGGGCCGGAACCATCGCGAGCCTGATATAGCCCTCGCCGCCTTCACCGAGAAAGGACCCAGGAGTGACGACGATGCCGCTGTCGAGCAGTTTGTCGGTCATCACAATGTCATCGCCGACCCGAACCCACAAATACAGGCCAGCCCGCGAAGCTACAACTTCGAGACCAAGCCGAGTGAAAGCACGCTCGAGGATTCTTCGCTTCGCAGTGAAGATCGCTCGGCGTTCGGCGGCGTGAGCATCGTCGGCCCAGGCCGCTGTGGCCGCATCCTGAACAAAGTCAGGTGATGCGGTTCCTGTGGTCGATCTCAGGTTCTTCAGCGCCTTGATTGCTGCTGGGTCTCCGACGATGGCTCCCGAGCGGTACCCGGTCATCCCAGAGCGCTTCGACAGCGACAGAAATGCAAGCGCACCAGGAAATCCCTCATCAGCAATCTGGAGAACAGAGCCTGGACCGTTCGGAAAAGCTTCTTCCTCGTACGTGTCCGCGTAGCATTCGTCCGACATCAACAGGGCACCGTTCTCGCGACAGGCCCGGTAGAGATCTGCCATCTCGGAAGCGCTGGTCACGGAGCCGGTTGGGTTGTGGGGTGAGCAGGTCCACACGAGCTTCGCCTTGGGCCACACGTCACTTGGGATGTCGGATACTCGCATCACGAAGTCACCGTCGAGCACGACTCGATGAAGGGCAGCACCAGAAAAGATTGCCCCGCGCTCATACACCGGATAGCCAGGGCTCGGGAAGACGACCACGTCGCCTGCAGATGGGTCCACGAACGCGAAATGGCTGTTGAATATCGATTCCTTCGACCCGCTCGTTGGGACGATCTGCGTATCAGGATCGACGACAACGCCGTGGCGGCGGTGTATCCAGCCGGCAATCGCTTCCCTTAGCTTGGCTTTTCCAGCCGACGTCGGGTACTGCGAGATTTCAGGGACTGCATCGCGCAAGGCCTGGGGGATAAACGCAGGAGTTGGTTCGATGGGATCGCCGATGGAGAAGTCGATAACACGCACGCCGGCAGCCCTGAGGTCTATTGCGCGCTGTTGAATCGTCGCTATCGGGTAGTTCCCGAGTTGCTCGAGTGCCGGGTTGATCTGCATCATGCAACGGTAGCGCTCAACCACAACACATCGTTTCCACCCATCGGTCCTACCATCCTGAATTCATGAATACCACCGGATATCGGGTGACCTACTCACTCCTCTCGCTCACACTGGTCGCGATAGTCGCCGCTGCAATCTTTCTCATCCCAGCGGGTGACCCGGAAGAACTTCCATCGGCGGTCGAGAGCTACTCCCCTCGCGATGGAGATCTTGTCGCGAATCCCATCAGAGTCGTAATCGATCTTCAGGCAAACTTTCGCGTTCAATTCGTGATCGACGGAATCCCTATTCCGCCGGCTCAGATGGACTCGATCGTGGAAACTGGAAGACACCAGTTTTCTCCAGGAGAAGGAAAGGCAATCGAACGCTGGTCACCTGGCGATCACACCGTGATCGCGTCATGGATCGGCGGCCAGGGTGAGGTCGACGTTGGCACACTGGTATGGACTTTCACCGTTCGGTGACAGAAGAAAGCACCGAAAGGGCAATATGACAGATGCGTACCGTTTCGACCCCAAAGCCTGGCACCCAGCACTAGCGGGGGCGGTCTCGGGATCCATTGCCGCAATCGTTGCTGCGATCGTGTCGCTTCCTCTGAGGTCTCCAAACGAGAACATCGCGAACTCTGTCTCTGTTGTGATAGTTTCGATCGCTCTCGGCGTTCTGTCTGGCATGCTCTGGCGGCGCCTGAGAGCGGGAAGCAACCCTTCCAAGATGTTTGCGTGGACCTTGGTCGGCGGGTTCGTTGCAGCCATGCTTGCCGTGACGCTTGGTGACAGACTCGTCCTTGACAACCTCATCTCCTATGTAGCGCCACTCGCTGCGATTGTCTTCGTCACGCTCGGGTTTCTCGTCCCCGTGCTCTCCAAGACGGTCTTGCCAGTGTGGGTTGCAGCTATACCGATAATCCTTGCGCTCGCCGTCGGGTTGGGACTCTTTGGTCGAGGGAACATCGCGTCCGGTGATTTGTCGCTCGATGACCTCGCTGTTGTCACCACGACCGCTACCTCGACCGCCACCGATACAACGCTGGGTTCAGCTGAGACCCTCAGCGGAGAGCTGGCACTTCCAGGTGACCTCTCAGACAGCTTCACAGTTTCAAGCGGAATTGCAACCTACTCAGTGCCAGAGATTCTCCAAGGGCTCTCCACTCAGGGCGTTGGAGAATCTTCTGGTGTCACTGGCTCGATCATTCCAGGAGGCGAATTCACCTTCACCCTCGACATGCTGTCGTTCGTGTCAGACCAGTCGCGACGCGACTCGAAGGTGCGGGGATGGTTCACGCAGTTTCCAGAGGCGACGTTCAGCGGTGGGAGCTTTGCACTACCGCCGACAGCTGTCGTTGGAGAGGTCCAAACATTCGAGGTCATAGGGGATCTCACCGTCAACGGCATCGCACGCTCAACGGCTTGGACAATTCAGGCAAGGGTTGAGGCTGATGGATCGTTGTCGATACAAGGGGAAACAGACATCGTCTTGTCTGAATTCAACATCGAAATCGTCGACTCAGGCACTGTCACCATGGCGGATGCCGGACATCTCGAAGTCCTGGTGTCCGCTACCCCATCCGGCTGAATCGTCAGCTCTCAAATCAGCCCGTCGGGTCCCCGTTCAAGCAGGTTGACAAAGGACTCCACGTCAAGCACGGGAACACCAACTGCTTGCGCCTTTGCGAGTTTTGAGCCAGCATTTTCGCCTGCGACAAGGGCCGTAGTCTTGGACGACACCGAACCAATGACCTTGCCTCCACGCTCTTGGATCGCTGCCTTGGCTGCGTCACGGGAGAATCCGTCGAGCGTTCCCGTGATCACAAAGGAGAGCCCATCAAGGGTTTGGGGAAGCGTCGGACCGTCCCGTTCTGGGAGTTCAAGCGTGATACCCGCATCCGCAAGCCGTCCAACGAGCGCCTGATTGTCCGGATCGGCAAACCATGAATGAACTGACGAGGCAATCTCAGGGCCGATGCCACCAATTTCTGAAACCTGTTCGACGGTTGCGGAGCCGACCGCCGCGAGCGTCCGGAACTGCTCAGCCAACAAACCAGCAACAGTTCCACCGACATGATCAATCCCGAGGCCGAATATGAGTTTCGCAAGCGGACGTGACTTCGACCGCTCAATCGCTGAAATCAGATTCGTCGCAGAAATCGCTCCCCAACCTTCGAGAGTGAGCAACTGCTCGTCGGTGAGCCCGTAGATATCTGCTGGGTCCTCGATGAGCTCGGCCGACACCAGCGCATCAACGGTCTTGTAGCCGAGACCTTCGATGTCCATAGCTCCTCGCGACCCGAAGTGATAGAGGTACTCCCTCAGGCGGCTTCCGCAGGTAAACCCTCCGGTGCACTTTGCTTTTGCCTCGCCGGCGGTGAGGACGATTGGATTCCCGCAGAACGGACACAGCTCTGGCATGCGCCACTTCCTGAGCCCCCTCGGCCTTAGCTCAAGGACGGGCCCAACCACCTCAGGAATGACGTCGCCTGCTCGGCGCACAACGACCGTGTCTCCAGGTCGAACATCTTTTCTGAGGAGCTCACTCTCGTTGTGGAGCGTTGCGTTCGTAACCGTGACACCTCCGACAAAAACAGGCTCCATGACCGCATAAGGAGTCACTGCGCCGGTTCTACCAACATTGATTTCGATTGATCGAAGAACGGTGTTCTTCTCCTCAGGCGGGAGCTTGTATGCAATGGCCCAGCGAGGCGATCTGGCCGTGAAGCCGACCTCCGCTTGATCCGCCAAGGCATCGGCCTTGATCACGATCCCATCGGTTTCGTAATCCCTGTCATGGCGATGGGCTGTCGCATCGGAGATATATCGCTTCACATCGTCAATCGTCTTCACCGTCTCATTCGCAGGGTTGATGCGAAGTCCGAGATCGGACAGCCACTGCATCTGCTGAGTGTGGGTGTCGAGCTGCGGGCCACCCTCGACGAAGCCAAGTTGGTAGATCCACACCGCAAGGTTCCTCGAAGCCGTCATCGCCGGATCCTTCTGCCGCACAGACCCTGCAGCTGTGTTACGAGGATTGATGTACGGAGGGGCCCCAGCCTCTGCCTGGCGTGCGTTGAGGGCCTTGAACTCCGAAACCGGTAAATAGATCTCTCCACGAACCTCCATCACCTCTGGCGCTTCGCCACGGAGAACCATGGGTACCGAGCGGATCGTCCTCACATTTGCTGTGACATCTTCACCAACGGCACCGTCACCACGAGTGGACGCACGGACGAGCTCACCGCGTTCGTACGTCAAGGAGATTGCAAGCCCATCAATCTTGAGCTCGCAGCTGTACCCACGGCCGCTGCGACCGAGCGAACCGACAAGCCGCTCATTCCACGCATCGAGTTCCTCGATCGACATGGCGTTGTCGAGAGAAAACATCCGTTCGCGATGGCTCACAGGCGCAAACCCTGTCTCGAGGGGTTCGCCAACCCGCTGAGTCAACGATTGGCTGTCGATGAGTTCTGGGTGTGCCTCTTCGATGGCGACGAGTTCGCGGTACAAGGCGTCATACTCGTTGTCGTCGATGATGGTCAATCCAAGCGCGTGATACCGATGATTGTGCTCGCGCAACTCGGTGAGCAGTTCGCGGTAGCGGTCAGCTTGGTCCACAGGCTCTCCTCGTCATGAGATCCACGCTACCCGCTGACGCCGACACGTTTGCGGGCGTCAACGATCGTGCCACCGCCGAGGACGAACTCGCCCTCGTACATGACGAGAGCCTGACCGGGGGCGGGCCGTGGCTGACGATCTTCGAACAAGAAGTGCCACGTTTCGCCAGCTCGGGTGATCGTTGCTTCCACTGGTTCAGACCGATACCGCAGTTTCACTTGCACTCTGTCGCCCTCGCTTGGCGGGAGGTCCGTAAACCGCATGTCTGTCACAACGCAATCATCGACGAGCAAATCCTCGTACCGTCCAATGGTGATCGTTCGGTCCCTCGGAGCTATGTCGAGGACGTATCGCGGTTCACCAACAGCAACGCCAAGTCCCTTTCTTTGGCCGATTGTGAATCCAGCTGTCCCTCCGTGTTGGCCGACCACGGCGCCATCTGTGTCAAGGACGGCCCCTGGAGCTGCAACCTCTGGGTGGGTGTTTCGTAGGAAATCTCGGTAGTCACCAGATGTTACAAAGCAGATGTCTTGGGAGTCAGGCTTGGCTGCTGTGCGCAAACCCATCGTGGCTGCATACTCCCTCACCATGATCTTGGTCATTTCCCCAACCGGAAGCTTGACCATCGACAGTGCCTTCTGATCGAGCATGTGGAGCACATACGACTGGTCCTTTGTCCCGTCCACTGCCCGCTGGAGCCTGAATGTTCCGTCAATCTCTGCGATTCGAGCGTGGTGGCCAGTGACGAGGACGTCACAGCCAAGGTCCGTCGTGCGATCGAGCAAGGCATCAAAGCGGACGTTTCTGTTGCATTCGATACACGGGTTTGGCGTGAGTCCATCGAGGTACCCCTGCGCAAATGGTTCCACGACCGCCGCGGTGAACTCCTCCACATAGTCGAGGACGTAATAGGGGATGTCGAGCTGTGCAGCGACTCTGCGAGCGTCCTCGGCATCTGACAGTGTGCAGCACCCAGCGACTGGCATCGTGCCGTCTGGTCCTTCCCACTGCTTGAGGGTGACCCCTATGACTTCATATCCCTGATCAAGCATCAGTGCCGCAGCGACAGAGCTGTCGACGCCACCTGACATTGCGACAAGAGCCCTCATGTGAGTTCCCTCATCATGTTGGCCACCCGTGCTGCGGCAGCCTGGCCTTGACCGGTGGGCGTGTCCCACCCGAAGGAAAACCTCACGCACTCCCCTGCCGCTGTATCCGACATCCCCATTGCGGTGAGGACATGACTTGGTTCAACCGCTCCAGACTGGCACGCCGAACCGGCAGCCGCGGCAATGCCCTCCTGATCGAGGCGAATGAGAAGCGTCTCCGCGAGGACTCCGGGAAACCGAACATGTGAATGTTGCACCATCCGTTGCTTTGAGGAGCCGCTGACGACCGCGGTCGGAAGCCACGCACTCAACGACTCTTCGAACGCGTCTCGCTCCCTTCCGACCTTCATACGGAACACATCGCGCTGTGCCACGGCTTCTTTCATCGCTGCGACCATTCCAACGATCCCAGGGACGTTGTAGGTGCCTGATCTTCTACCGGCTTCTTGGCCGCCGCCATGCATCACAGGGTCGAGCCGAACCGAGGGATTGACAACGAGAAGGCCGACACCCTTTGGACCACCGAATTTGTGAGCAGTGAGTGAGATGAGGTCAGCCGATGTGGAACCAACGGTTGTCACCTCCGAAACGAACGCCTGTGCCGCATCTGTGTGGACCGGTATCGAGTCATCGACACTCTTGACAGCCTCAACAATGGCTTTGATGGGTTCGATGCTGCCGATTTCGTTGTTTGCAGCCATCACCGAAACGACAGCGGTGTCGGGTCCCACGAATGATGCAACTTCGCCTGGATCAACAACACATGACATGTCGACACCAATCTTCGTGACTGTGTACCCGAACCGCTGCATGCTCTCAGCCGAGCGAAGCACTGCGTCGTGTTCGACAGCCGACACGACAATTGATCGCCGTTGTGAGGCGAGGGCCACTCCGGCAACGGCGAGGTTGTCGGCTTCGGTGCCGCCGGATGTGAACACGATGTCAAGCGGCCGGCTGGACCCAAGGAGCTCCGCCGCCTGCTCTCGTGCCAACTCAAGCGCGTTCTTTGCGGTTCGGGCTGGGCCGTGCTGACCGGAGGCGTTTGCGTTGGCTGACGCGTACGCCTCAGCCATCGCAACCCTCGCGACCGGTCGGAGGGTTGTAGTCGCAGCGTGGTCAAGATATGTGTGTGTCATCATTCCGATCCGGCCGTCAGCAGAAGAA
Source organism: Actinomycetota bacterium (assembly GCA_027728645.1). Lineage (GTDB taxonomy): Bacteria > Actinomycetota > Acidimicrobiia > Spongiisociales > UBA5794 > UBA5794. The sequence continues at coordinate 35,888 of JAQCAA010000002.1, forward strand.
ACTCAGAAATCGCCTCTTCGTATCGTGTCGAGTCGATGTTCCACAGGTCGGTGTGTCCAGCCTGTTCGAATCGCTCCGTAACAACTAAATCCGGCATCAGATTCGCGAATCGCTCGAAATCAGAAACATCGGTATGCGGATCCTTCGCCCCGTAAAGCAAGAGTATCGGAACGTCGAACTGATCTGTGCGGTCGAATTGGTCAAGCTCATTCCAATCCATGCCGAACCGCAAACTTACGAGCTTTCGACCAAGCCATGCAATCGGAGCCGGTGTCCCTCGCTCTTGCGCATAACGAATTGCGACCGCTTCGATATCGAGAATCGGAGAGTCAAACACAACGCCCTTAACGAGACCCACATTCTCGGACTCGTGTAGGAATGTCGAGACGACGCTCGTTCCGAATCCTGACCCGATTACAACAAAGTCCTTCGCACCTTGGAGGACACCGAGTCCAACGGCGGCGTCGAGGTCACGCCACTCTTCGAGACCCCAATACCTCAGTCCGGATTCGTTTGAGGTCGCACCGACATCGTTGCGAAACGCTATTGAGAGAACCGGAAAACCCTGCTCCACGAGCGACGGAAGGATACGAAGCGACTCTTCTAGCCTGTCGTCACCACGACCGTGCACAAAGATCACCCATGTCGCGCGACGCCCATCTACAAACCACGCAGGGTGGGGCCCGATATCGGATGGGATTCTCCGAGACTCCCATCCAAAGCCGTGGGCTGTCTCTGGATTACCGGCGAAAGCATCCGCATCTATTCGAGCCGCGTCCCCCGGCGCGAACTCCGACTCAAGAGCTCGTATGCCCCTTTCAACTGTCATCTCAGTGACGCGGACGATCGTCGAGAGCTGTGCGTAGGCCCGTTGTCCCTCGAGACCCCAGATACCCTCCTTGTCGGACGCTGGTGTTCGGTTGACGGTCGCTCTGCCAGCCTCATTCGACTCCACGACGAGATCAAAATCGGTGGAGGCGGCCAGCGGAACCATCAATTCCGCACGAATAGCGTTGGCATGAAGCCAAGAAGACACAGCAACCAAGAGAATGAACAGACCAACGACCGCCAGTGCGGCACGACCAGTCCATGTCGGGAATCGGATTGCCATCACTCAAGCGTAGGGAAGGTCACGCAATGCGGTTCGTCAGTTGTCTACAACAGTCGTCATTCGCCAGTGAATTCAGGTCGTTCCTTTGCAATGAACGCAGCCACCCCAATGCGAGCATCTTGGGTCCTGAATGTTGTCGCAAACTGCTCCGCCTCAATTCCGATCCCACCTGCGAGAGGAAGGTCGTAGCCGATTCGAATCGCAGTCTTGACAGCCGCATAGGCCTTGGTCGGCCCGTTGGCAAACGATGCTGCGTCCGCTGTGGCAAGGGCCAGAACCCCCTCATCCGGCGCGACCTTATCGGCGAGACCAATCGCGAGAGCCTCCTCGGCGCCAACCTGCCTGCCAGTCATGCACATCTCTTTGCAGCGTTGGGCACCGACAATGCGAGCGAGGCGCTGAGTGCCGCCGGCCCCAGGGATGATCCCGAGGAGAATCTCAGGCTGACCAACCTTTGCTCCTTCTCCGAGATACCGAAAATCGGCACCCATCGAGAGTTCAAGCCCTCCTCCGAGGGCGAAGCCAGTGATCGCGGCAATAGTCGGCTTCTCAAGCGACTCGAAAGCAACTATTGCCTCGGTCAGCCCAGAGGCCTGGCGGTCGTCGTCACCGGCGTCGAAGGACGCTTGGAATCCCGTGATATCCGCCCCAGCTGCGAAGTGCGGAGATCCAGTGAGAACAACGGCTCGAACCGATGGATCCGCTGCAGCATCAAAGGCCTCTGCCAGGTCGGAGATGAGTGCGGCATTCAGCGCATTGACTGGGGGGCGGTTGAGCCGGATGAGCGCAACGCCGGCGTCAAACGAATAGTCGACGAGTTCCACGGATACTCCTCCTTGTCGTCTTACAAGCCTGATAATCGTGTCAGTAAACCCGATCCGAAGCCAGTGTTCTTAGAGGCTACCTTGCGCCGAGCATCGCTGTTGCAACGGTCCAGGGATCCTCGGTGCGTGCGGCGAGTCGTTCCAGCACATCTCGCCCAATCTCGTCGACTGAATGCTCGACCCCGTCCCTCAGAGCACCAACCAGAGCGTGGCGCGCCCTGCGAATCAATCGCTGGTGCTGGCTTCCAGACTGGACAAGATATCGACGATGGTCCTGGACCGCATTCCAGAGTTCTTCAACGCCGGTTCCATCAATCGCAACGGTACGCACAATCGGCGGCTCCCAGTCCAAGGCGTGCCCAACGTCGAGCATGCTCATCAAATCGGTCACTGTTCGATCGGCCTCCGGCCGGTCAGCTTTGTTGACGACGAAGATGTCTGCGATCTCGAGGAGTCCAGCTTTGGCAGCTTGAATGCCATCGCCCCAACCAGGATTGACAACAACAATCGTCGTGTCGCATGCAGAAGCGATCTCCACTTCGGCCTGACCCACCCCGACGGTCTCGATGATGATCTCTCGGAATCCGAGGCCGTCAAGTGCCGCGACAACGGCTGGGGTGGAGCTGGAGATGCCTCCAAGGTGCCCTCGGTTCGCGACCGATCGAATGAACACGCTCGGATCTCCGGAGTGATCCCCCATCCGAATCCTGTCTCCGAGAATCGCGCCACCTGTGAAGGGGCTCGATGGATCCACGGCGACCACGGCGAGCGGCTCGTGCGACGTCTCGCTGTGTGGAGCAGGTGGTTCTTCGTTCCGAATCGTTGAGATGAGTTCGGAGACCAACGTAGATTTCCCAGCGCCAGGTGCGCCGGTAATACCCACGACATGCGCTTTGCCACCAAGCGGATAGAGAACCGCGAGCAGCTGGCGCCCGTTCTCTTCGCCGTCGGCAACAAGGGTTACAACGCGAGCAATAGCCCGCTGATCTCCAGCCAACGCCCGCTCGATGAGTTCCGCCGATTCCACGCAGCGACCTTAGGCACAATCCCCACCGTTTCCGTACCCAGCCCGCGTACCCAGGGTTAGCGGACCATGTTTTCGTGGGGCTGGAGCCCACAGAAAGGAGAATCCGCTGACTAGCCGCTAGCGACGACGTCAACGACTCCAGGAACCCGGTCGCGCAGAATCCGTTCGATACCGGCTGTCACAGTTTTCTCAGAGATCGGACAACCGCCACATGCACCGACAAGCTCAAGGTTGACAGTCCCTCCGTTGACGCCGCTGAGAATGACATCACCACCATCGGCTTGGAGAGCCGGACGCAAGTAGTCGAGCGCGTCTTTGAGCACAGCAAGATCAATCGACGTCTCGCCGTTGAGGGCAGGGCGCGCGGCGACACCGCCAATCTCGATGATGCTTCCTTGAGTTTCCAACGTCATGGTCTCCTCGTCGCTTCAGATGGTATCGCACCACGATCGCCATTTACAACACCGGCGTAGTCGAAACTCTTCCCAGAAACGGGAAGCCAGCTGGTGAGCTTCGCGTCAGGTGCGAGAGATAGATGCACCGAGGCGCTTGAGGTTCGGAACGAAACTGTCGTATCCGCGATCGATGTGTTCAGCGTGCGTGATAACGGTCTCGCCTTCTGCGCGCAGTCCTGCGATCGTCATTGCCGCAGCAGCTCGAATATCACAGCCATCAACTTCGCAACCCGAAAGCGTCTCGACCCCTCGAATCACGACATGCTGCCCATCTGCGTGGACATCGCCACCCATTCGGTTGATCTCGCCCAAATACCGAAATCGGCCTGCGTAGATGTTTTCGGTAACAATCGAGGTGCGCAACCGCGAGGTACGCAACCATCTGTGGGTGCATATCTGTGTGGAATCCGGGGTACGGAAGCGTCGCAATATCAACCACAACTGGGCGGTCCGGTCCGGTCACCGTTATTGATGTCTCCGTCGAGGTAACGATGCAGCCCGTTGCTTCAAGCTTCAGCATCTCCATGCGAAGGTGCTCAGGGACACAATTCTCGACCGTCACCGTCCCGCCGGTCATGGCTCCGGCAACGAGATAGGTACCAGCTTCGAGACGATCGGGAACTGTGCGGTGGACAGCAGGGCTCAGTCCAGAGACCCCGTGAATCTCGATCGTGGAGGTACCGGCACCGTCAATCTTTGCACCCATCTTGCTCAAGAATTCCGCGAGATCCTTCAGCTCCGGCTCACGCGCTGCATTTCGAATCGTTGTGGTCCCATTTGCGAGAACCGCTGCGAGAAGGAGATTCTCGGTCGCACCGACTGACGGAAACTCCAAGAACACATCCGTTCCGTGGAGACCATCAGGAGCCGAAGCGTGGAGGATGCCGTGCTGAAGAACGAATTGTGCCCCCATGGATTCAAGGCCCTTCACATGAAAGTCGATCGGGCGAGACCCAAAGTCGTCCCCGCCGGGCAGAGCAACACTTGCTCTACCGGACCTCGCAAGCAGCGCACCAAGAACAAGGATCGAAGCCCGCATCTGGCGCACAAGATCGAGCGGTGCTTCAGGATTCGGTTCCTCTGGAACATCGATGTGAACAGCCGTGCCGTCTCGAGTGCACTTTGCGCCAACGTGCTCAAGCACTCGACCCATAATCTCGACGTCAACGATGCGAGGCACATTTTCGATTACGTGCTCTCCTGGTGCGAGAAGGGCAGCCACGAGGTGCTTCAGGACAGCGTTCTTTGCTCCAAGAATCTCGATCGATCCTTCGAGCCGATTTCCACCGGTAACAACAATCGAAGAGGACATCACGCTGAGGTTACGCGCAGGCTTGCCATATCCCGTGGCACTCGGGCTACGGCCGGACCTCTACGGAGGCAAAAACGAAGTCCGCGTGGCTTTCCCAAGAGTCATTCGGCGCTCGCAGTTCGATCCCGATTCCCGAGTTTCCACCTGTTGGATAGACCAGGTGCCACATCACCCCGTCCTCGTGTGTTCCCCACGTTCGCTCCGCTCCCCCAACGACGCGACGCGATCGCTCGAACGAGCCAACGCCAGCGTCCTCGAGCAGCTTCCAAAAGTCTCGAGCCACTTGGGCCGTTGGCTGGGGCCAAATCCCTCCGGCATTCACCACAATCGCCTCAAGGTTGATAACGCCAGCGGTCAGGAATGTGTTGGAGCCATCGAGCTCATGGTTCGCTGCAACGTAACCCTCACCGACATCAACAACCCAGCCTTGTGGGACATCGATACAGAACGCGTCATTGCACACGGTCTGCGACTCACCGATCGCAGGGGCCGCAGGCCCAGAGGAGCAAGCTGCCACAACGACTGCAAAAACCACAACAACGATGATCGACCGGTTCATTACCCAAGGGTACGCCGTGCCACAGACGTTTTGGCGTGGCTAGCGGGAACATGTTCCCGCTAGCCACGCCAAAACACTCGGGTGGTTCTCCGCTAGCCTCCGAACAAGCAAGCCAAGGAGGCTACGTGCGCATCGCCATCGGGTCGGATCACGCCGGATTCGAGCTCAAGACCGAGCTGATCGGTCACCTCGAAGCATCGGGTCACGACGTTCAGGACCTCGGTACCGACTCGACCGAACCGGTCGACTATCCGGACTTCGCAGCCGCCGTTGCAAGAGAGGTTGTGCACGGGAAGGCCGAACGAGGCATTGTTGTGTGCGGCTCAGGCGCTGGTGCTTCTATTGCCGCAAACAAGATCACCGGCTCACGATCAGCTGTCGTCCATGACCACTACACGGCGCATCAGGCCGTCGAGCACGACGACATGAATGTACTCGCAATCGGTGCGAGAGTTATCGGGACCACCACCGCCACGGAGATCGTTGATGCTTTCATTGGCGCACAGTTCAGCGGCGAGGAGCGACACATGAGGAGACTCAGAAAGGTCGTCGAACTCGACCGCAACCGCGGATAAGGGCGGCCGCCACCTCTGGCGTGCTTGTAACCAAACGCTTGTCGTCTCAGATGATTCTGCCGATACCATGTGCACACCATGACCACGTCCCAGAACCTTCCCGAGCCTTCGATGTACCTCAACCGCGAAATCTCACTCCTCGATTTTCAAGAACGCGTATTCAACCTCGCCGAGTCGCCGAGACTCCCACTCCTCGAGCGGATCAAGTTCATAGCAATTGTGTCGTCGAACCTTGACGAGTTTTTCCAGGTGAGGGTCGCAGGACTCGTGGAGCAGCATCTCAACGGACTCAGCGTCCTGAGTCCCGACGGGCTGACGGCCCAGGATCAACTTGCCGCCATCGCAGCGAGGGCCACGGACCTCAAGAGCAGAATCGACAGCCTCTTTACAAAGGAACTCACACCCCTTCTCAAGCAGGCTGGCATTCGCATCGAGACAATCGACGATCTCAACGACGACGACCGTGCCTACCTTGCTTCGGTCTTCGAGGATCAGATCTTCCCGATTCTCACACCGCTTGCCGTTGATACCAGCCACCCGTTCCCATACATCTCGAACCTATCCCTCAACTTTGCAGTTCTTGTCGAAGGCGAAGAAGGTGCGGTGCAATTCGCACGGGTCAAGATCCCACCCAACCTCGACCGCTTCATCAGACTCCAAGGAGAACAGAGATTCATCCCAATAGAACAGGTCATCGGAACCAACCTTGGTCGGCTGTTCGGAGGTTTCAAGGTCCTCGCGTGGTCCGTGTTTCGGGTAACACGTTCCGCCGATATCGCTGTCGAGGAGGAAGAAGCAGACGACCTACTTGCCGCGATGGAATCTGTTCTTCGCTATCGGCAGCGCGCAGCGCAGGCGATCCGTCTGGAGGTAGAGGCCGGAACTCCCGAAGCCGTCATGACGATGCTTTTGAGCGGTCTTCAACTCGGCTCAACATCAGTCAATGTGCGTGAGGCTCCTCTCGGCCTCGAAAGCCTTTGGGAGTTGTACTCGCTCGACCGTCGTGATCTCAAGGAGGAACCGTGGAAGCCGGTGACCCAGCAAGCACTTGTGGAGGTCGAGGGAAGGTCCCCTGACATCTTCGCCGAAATCCGCAAGGGCGACATTCTCGTGCATCACCCGTACGAGTCATTTTCGACCTCTACTGCAGCCTTCCTTTCTCAAGCAGCGACCGACCCCGACGTCCTCGCTATCAAACAGACCCTTTACAGGACGTCCTTGGTCGACGACCCAGCCATCGGCGGTGAAGAGGCCATTGTTCGGACATTGATGTCTGCAGCCGAAGCCGGCAAACAAGTCGTGGTGTTGGTTGAGCTCAAGGCTCGATTCGACGAAGCAACAAATATTGCGTGGGCAAAGATGCTTGAGGCAGCCGGTGTGCACGTTGTGTATGGCGTCCATGGACTCAAGACCCATTCCAAGGCTCTGCTCGTTCTCCGAAGGGAAGACGGAGCGATCCGGCGCTACTCCCACATCGGGACCGGCAATTACAACCCGAAGACCGCACGCCTCTACGAGGACCTTGCCCTATTCACCGCCGATCCGGACATCGGTGCCGACTTGTCTGAACTCTTCAATCTCCTGACTGGCCGCGCCCGCCCCACCGACTATCGCAAGCTTCTTGTCGCGCCCCACACCCTTCGGTCAGGACTTGTACAGCGAATCAGGAAACAGGCTGAGCTCGGACCGGACGGCCGGATCACTTGGAAGATCAACCACCTCACGGACACGGGGATTATTGACGAGCTCTACGCTGCTTCACAGACCGGGTGCAAGATTGATCTGATCGTGCGGGGCACCTGCTCGTTGATGCCGGGGGTCCAAGGGCTATCTGAGACCATCACCGTGAGATCGATCGTGGGAAGATTCCTTGAACACAGTCGGATCTACCGGTTCGGCGATCCGGAAGACGACACGGCCTCGTATTTGATCGGGTCAGCAGACATGATGACCCGCAACCTCTACGGAAGAGTCGAAGTGCTTGTCGATGTTTCGGATCCGAGACTTGTCGACCGTCTCAAACAGATTATCGATGTCGAGATGAGCGACGAAACCCTTGCGTGGGAGCTCCACGAATCGCTGTGGACCAAGACGGCCTCCCCCGCAGGTATCGATACGCACGCTGTCCTGCGCGCTGCTTCAATCGAGCGAGCCAAAGCCGATTCTTCTTCATCCCTGACCGCGTGACCGACCACGAGATCCCGCCAAACGAGGCCATCTGGGCCGCCGGATGCGTCGTGGTGCGATCGAACAGTCAAGGCGATCCAGAATATCTTGTCGTTCACCGCCCAACATACGCCGACTGGTCCCTCCCCAAAGGCAAGCTCGATGAGGGCGAGTCGTTCCGCGATGCGGCGCTTCGAGAAGTCGCAGAGGAAACTGGTCTTGTCGTCAAGAATCCAAAACCGGTCGGATCGGTGGGATACACAACAAAGGCAGGAAATCCCAAGGTTGTGAGGTGGTGGCTGACGTCGCCCGCCAGCGGCTCGTTCGCCCCAAATGAAGAAGTCGACAAGATCAAGTGGCTGACCTACGAGAAGGCTCAAACCAAGCTGTCGTACCGCAACGATCGCTCTGTGGTCGATCGAGCCAACGACATGGTCGCTGCCAAATCGGCTGGGACGATTCATCTTGTCCGTCATGCGACAGCCCACATACGAGACGAGGCAGATCCCAACGACTCATCCAGGGGTCTCGACAGCCGTGGCAAGAAACAACGCGACGCGCTGCTCGATGATCTGATGACACATCCGATCACAAGGATCGGGTCTTCTCACTTCGCGCGTTGTGTCGAAACCGTAGCTCCAGTAGCCGCTCGCCTCGGTATTCCGATCGAACGTGAACCGGCTCTGACCGAGGGCTCACACCCATACCGTCTCGTCGCCCTCATTCACGAACTCCAGAAGGAGGCAGCTGTTCTCTGCACCCACGGCGACGTCATCGGCGATCTAATCGGACACCTCTTCGCAGAAGGTGTTCCAATGGACGGTCCAATGAAATGGGCCAAAGGCAGTACCTGGCGGCTCCGAACAGTCAAGGGACGAGTCGTCTCCGGTGTCTACGTGCCGGCGAAGTTCTGAATCCCGATAGCCGAGGAACCGAACGAAGATAAGGTACTGAAAACGATTCTGAGTCGGTTATCAGTTATCGGGTTACGATGTATCGGTTGTATTCCTGCCTCTGAACGCCGCTATCGACGATCCGGACTGCGTTGGCGATGCAGACGTCAGAAACTCGCCAAGACCGCTGAGGACTGATGCGACGATTTCGGCCGAGGCAAGGTACGACGCCTCATCGGAGTACACGCCTATGGCGATACCTTCACCCTTGCCGGTTCGAACAATCTCCGCGAACTCCAGACCAGAAATGCCTTCGATTGTGGATCGAATCGACTCGGACCACACGAGCAATTCGTCGGATCGATCCTCGTCGAAGCGCAGATTCGTCACTCTATAGAACATGATTCTCCTCGACCGTCGAACCCCGTCATCGCTTATCCGCCGTTTCTGAGCCTGCGCCATAGCGTCTGGTCATTGGATTTTGGCGTGCCACCATCGGTCGATTGACCCGCACGCTTCTTCGAGCGCGTCATCAAGCGTCCGGCCAGTGCGCTTGAGCGGCACCAACGAGTGATCACCAGATTCGATGGAGACAAATTGGCCACTCGGCACCGACGCGGCGACTTGCTTCACCAACATGTTCGGCCCCATTCCGTCGCGCGAACCCGAAATGAATAGTTGGGGAATCGCGAGACTCTGAAGGTGCTCGGTGGAGCGAGCCACATCCTTGCCAATCGCCACAAGTGGATATCCGAGATACACGACGCCATCAGCCAGATTTGGATCCTCTGCAGCGACGTGCCCACCGACCCTTCCACCCATGGATTTCCCTGCGAGAACAATTGACTCCGTATACGACGCAAATCGGTTGGCTGCCGCCACATGCACATCAACGAGTTTAGGAAGCCGGTCTGGAGCCTTCCTTCCGCCCTCGGTGTACTGGTAGTTGAAGCTCAGAGTTGGAAAACCGAGGTTCGAAAGCTTCTCACGCATCAGGGCCATCCACGGATGCGTCTGCCCCGCTCCCGCGCCATGTGCAAGCAAGATCCCACTGCTTCTCGGCAGTTTCGGCATCAAGAGGACGCCTGTCACCGGCCCGTGGTGGGTTGCGATCTTGAGGGTTCTGACCATTTCGCAACGCTACAGCACATCACGGTTCACCACTCCGGGGTTCATTGGGTTGTTGGTGCAGCGGTGGTCTACAGTTGAGGCGTGAACTTCCACATCCACAAAGATCTCGACGCTGTCGCAACCGCTGCTGCCGACCGAGTCGAGGTCGAAATAGCGCGACACAAAACCATCTCCGTCGGATTAGCAGGTGGATCTACTCCGAGGATGGTTCACCAGATTCTCGCCAACAGGCCGATCGATTGGACCGGCGTCACAGCGTGGATGACCGATGAACGCTGGGTCGATCCTGGTGACAGCGAATCGAATCAGCGGATGGCGAGAGAAACACTCACCGCTGACGTCGGTCTGACACTCCTGGCCCCAGATACGACCTTGAAAGACCCACAAGACTGTGCGGAGTCATTCGAAAACACGTTGGGCGAGCACCACATTCATGTGAACGGCCGCTCGCTCGTCATGCTAGGGATGGGTCCAGATGGTCACACCGCATCGCTGTTCCCAAGAACCGACGCATTGACAGTCTCTGGCCGGTCGTATGTGGCGAATTGGGTGAGCTCGCACGACTCGTGGCGTCTCACAGCGACCTACGAGCTGCTCTCAGCGGCAGACACAATCTTGTTTCTCGTTACAGGTGAGAGCAAGGCCGAGGTGATGGCGGACATCGCGAGCGGAGGAGACTTCCCAGCCGCGACCGTCTCCCGCATGGGCAACGCGGTTTGGCTCCTCGACGAAGCCGCGGCCTCGAAGCTCTAGACCCCAGCCCCCATTTTCGGGGGTTTTGGCGTGGCTAACGGGAACATGCTCCCGCTAGCCACGC
>JAQCAA010000081.1 GCA_027728645.1 Actinomycetota bacterium
TGTCCTCTGTCCTCTGTCCTCTGTCCTCTGTCCTCTGTCCCCTGTCCCTGCCTAGACCCCCATTTGCGTTCTCAGGGAACCGCCTGCGTTTCGGACGGTTGAGGCAATAAATACGAACCGGTCATCCATTCGGTCGATGAAGACGTAGGTGCCTCCACCTTCGAGAATCAGCCCGCCTCCAGACTCAGTGGACGAGGAAGCACCCATCGCTCCCCTGGCGTGGGAAATCAAAGCGTTGACAAGGTCCTCGGCGTCCTGCTCGCTCTCAGCCAAATAGCTCCACGCCATCGCCACATCATCGCCGTTGATAAACACGCGGCACGAGTCGTTGCCCCACCCGGCCGCTGCCTGCGTCAGCATGCCGGGGGTGAGCGTGTCGGTGAGGATGAGTCTGACGCCCCACTCGCCCATCGTGGCGTCCTGATGGATTTCCCAACCGGGCAGCGTCGCCGTCACCCGAGGGAGCTCCAGCGGATGCTCACGACGAAGGTACTTGCGCGGTTCAAGAATCTGCTCTGAAGTGGTCGGCAGATCCTGATACACCTCGTCGACACCCTTGAGCCCGCCGTCTGCGATGATCGCGGCCATGAACGCGAGACCGCGGTCGTACGGAAACGACAGATCCATTGCAACCCACGACGGCACGCTGTCGAGTGCTGATTGATCAAAGGACAACATCTCGCGAACAGCATCAGCAGCATCGAACGGATCCAGATCCTCGAGATACAAGAGCTGCTGGTAGGTGGCGTCTCCCTCAACAACGGCGAGCAGGGCAGACACCTCATCAATGTTTCCTGCGTCATCTAGAAATTCGAACTCGTCGTTGAAATCAAAATGCTGATCGGTCAGGGCGTGCACCAGCTCATGAACAATCGTGATCTTCTGGAATGCCGAGAAGCCGTCGGTTGCTGCCGGGACAACAATCTCACCGGTGTCGCCATCGTAAAAGCCTGCAACCTGTTCTGAGTAGAGGCTCACGAGGATGTCACCAAGATCAGTTTCGCCATCGAGCATTCCCAACAGTTCATAGAACGCCTGGTCCCTCGCGATCTCGACAGGATCGAGGTCCTCCTCGACGGTGGCCGCAACGCGGGCTTGGAACGCCGCAAGATCCAAGATGGTGACCGTTGGAATCTGGAGGAACGGAAGCGCTCGCGACTCTTCTGCCACAAGCATCAGCACTCCGATATCGGCGCGCATCGCGAGCGCAACATCATCAGGAATTGAGGGCGAGTGAGTCCCTGGGATCTGTTCGGGCGGGATCGAGACCAGCGGTGGCATAGTGGTCGTGGTGCCAACCGTGCCGGATCTGTCGGTCGTCGTCGTGGGACCCGAGGTTGTTGTCGTTTCGCCGGACGAGTTGTCGCACGCAGCTGCCACAAGTGCAAAAGCAGCGATTGTCAACACGACGAGAAGGCGGCGGAGTGTGGGAGTCATGGCCAGAGGAGGCTACCGGAGACGCCGAGAAACCGAGATCAGACGGACACCAAGTGCCAGGCAACGACAGAATTCGCAGTACGTCGGCACCGTCGCGGAGTACCGGGGAGACGTTTGATCGAGGAAGACGCTGCAGGCCATCGTGCCCTGCAGCGTGCCCAACAGACCGATGTCTGCTGTCGTGACAATTGGGGCCACCGGTCTGACTGGGTGGTTTCAAAAAGGGCGCGAGAATCCGGAAGTGCGAAAAACGCCGAAAATCCGCCGCTTTTCGCACGAAAGGGATAATGTCCTCATCAGACGGAGCCGCTGGGCGTTCGTACACGCAATGCAAAGGAGTCTGGCGTGAATAAGACTGAAATGGCGAAGAAACTCGCTGGTAAGACCGATCTCTCGCAGGCGAAGGCCGCCGAGGTCATCAACGCAATATTTAGCTCGGAATCTGGCCACGGCATTATCGCCGTAGAGCTCGATGCTGGCCGCGACGTTTCAATCGCAGGCTTTGGCAAGTTCGAGCCCCGCCATCGCAAGGCCCGCTCTGGGCGAAACCCAGCCACGGGTGCAACGATTCAGATCGCTGCAGCCACGGTTCCGGCTTTCAAGGCCGCAAAGGGCCTCAAGGATCGCGTCCGCGTTTAGGGTCGCACATCTGGCCTCGGGTTCCGCCCGGGCAAAGAACAGACAGAAGGGTCACCCGCCAGGGTGGCCCTTCTTTTTCTTGTTGCTCAGGCGCCGCTGAGAGTTGGTAAAGCCAAAGCCTCCTGATCCGAGCAATGTTGTCGCGGGCTGGCCTGAACGAGGACGGGCGCGTCCGACATCATTCGGTGCTGTTCCACAGCTGACTAGCGGCCGTCCGTTTCGAAGCTTTGTCCGTCATATCAGCGGAAGCTGACTCAGCACGCAGTCGTGTTGGGACAACCGGCGAACCACCACGACGAAGGTCGTGTCCGCGGCTTTCGGACTGTTCGAAGTCAGAGTTCCGAAGTTTCGGGGTGGCCTTGGTGGTCCCTGTAGATCGGTCTTCTGCGTGGGTTCCCTTCGCTCCCTCCGGCAGCTGACTTGGTTCTTGTGGGGAGCCCCAACCGTTCTGAATTGGAACCGCATCTACTTGTGGCTTGACGAGTTGAACAAGCTGGCAGATGTCGGACCACCGCTGCGAAACCCTGCCCAGAACCCGACCTCCACCCCAACACATCGCCCAGCTGAGGACTCCCCAACTGGATTAGAACAGGCCATAGAGGCGACACAATGAGTCAGAATACGACAGATTCCGCCACAGCCGACCACAGTCTCACGACGAATCAATCGCTCGCCGTGAGGCGCATTGCATCGGGCGACTCAATCGCTGACACCGCTCGTCTAACGGGAGTCCATCGGTCTACCGTCCACAGGTGGCTCAATGAACCGGAGTTCATGGCCGAGCTGAATGTGGCTCGCTCGGAGCTGCAACAGCACGCGGACGCACAACTACTGAACCTCATTGGAAAGGCAATTTCCCAAGTCGCCGCGGCCATTGAGGGCGGAGACACCTCCGCTGCGATCGCTGTACTCAAGGGGATGGGTCTGCTCCCTGGGGAACGAACTCCAATCGGACTAATCGACGCCGAAAGGATTTCTGCCCACCAGCAGGCGCAATCAGCTCGAAATCGCTGGGAAGACGAAGTCGCCGGTCTCGGTATATAGCGTCACGACGGCGCTGTCGCAGGTCGCTTTCATCAGATGTCCCAGCGGCGAGCAGTCGCAAGCAGGACGACGCAACGAACAGCGGAGATGGCGCCATGGTGACCCGGTAATGTAATCGGATGGACAACAAGCGTCCGACTGAATCCGACTACGACGAAGTCGGGCTGCGCCGTCCACCGGACGAACTGAACACAGGTGAGACGTACTGGCAGGCCGCCACCGCCCTTCAGCGTGGGATTGAGCGGTACAGAATCGACCAGGAGTATTGGGCGAAGAAAGAGTGGGAGCGACGGCCCGAGACTGTGGAATGTGCCGGCTGCCAGTCATCCATCCCCGTAAAGGCGACTGGATGGCTTCCGAAGTGGTGTGAAACATGTAACCCAAAGAATGCGCCAGTGACGCAGCGGCAGCTACGTCTCGCCCGAGAGGCTGCAATACCCTCGTACCCGACCGACCAAGCTTGCGTAGCCTGCAACCGCCGCGTCCGCGGCAGCGGAGCAACCGACAAGTACAGTCGGTGGGTCGCCCACATCACTCACTTCGAGGTGTATCACTACTCGGGAACAAGACGCAGGGACGCGGCCCGGCTCAAACGCGCTCAGCGTGAAGGGACAGGTCGAGTGGATGAGGACGTGCGCGAGATCGACGTACTCAGACGCGACGGATACACCTGCCAGATGTGCGGCTATCCAATCATCCTCAACCAGCGTCCACGGCATCGCAAAGGACCGAGCATCGATCACATCGAATGGCTAAGCCAAGGAGGTGACCACACAATGGACAACGTCCAAGCGGCTCACCTTGGATGCAACGTACGTCCCGGCTATGCCGTTGTGCGAGCGCGGACGGCCAAAGCCAATAGGAGTGCGGCCGCCAAGCGCGGATGGGAAACACGACGCAAGAGACAGAACAGATATGCGCTCGAAATGTTGGGCGCATGGGCCGTCGTGGTCACACTCGTCCTCGTCGTGCTGTTCATTCTTGACGCGATCTCGGGCAGTCCGTGACCGCCGTTGAACATCAGGCCTGCGTTGTAAGTCTGAGGACGAACTGTGGGGCGCTTGGCTGCGCGTGGTCGGCCGAAAACATCGCCCCGCAGGCTTGTTACATGGGACTCAGCTTGCTCGGGTTTCCCAATGGGAATATTGACCCCAGTCAGTAGTTCCAGGGGGTAACCCCTTCGCTATGTTCAACAGGTCACCCCATGTCGTATTCTCATTCCAATCAGTGCTCGGTTCCGGTGGTTGGATAGGCAATCTAACTCGCGGGTGTGACATGTCCAGTCCGCCGCCGATCAAATGCGGTATCGTGTCGAGTCGACACCTACTGGGGACTCACATTGACTGAGAAGAATAGCTCTAAAGTCATATTCGGATGGGCGATGTACGACTGGGCGAACTCGGCTTACATCACGGTATTCGGTGCGGTTGTGGGAGCGTTCTTCACCGGCACAATCATGGTCGGTGACACCTACCTCGGCCTGTCAGGCGAAGCCCTGTTCGCGATCCTCGTCGGTGTCGGATCCATCCTGTTGCTGTTGGTCATGCCAATTCTCGGGGCAATCGCAGACTACTCGGACGCCAAGCGGCGGATGCTCCGAAACTCGGCATTCGCTGGGGCAGCATTCACCCTTGTCATCCCGTTCGTCCCCAACGGTCAGGTGGTTTGGTTCTTGATCGTTGTCGTTCTGAGCCAGTTCGGTTTCGTTGCAGCAAATGTCTTCTACGACGGATTTCTGCCAGACATCACCACCGACGACACAATCGACAAAGTTTCCTCCAAGGGCTTCGCACTGGGCTATCTCGGCGGCGGTTTGTATCTCGCGATCGCCCTCGGCCTCTTCTTCCTCAGCAGCGAAGAACCAACTGATGCATTCCTCACAGAATCCCTCGCTGCTCGCATGGCAATATTTGGGTCAGGACTGTGGTGGATCGGGTTCTCGCTGTTCGCCCTTTCCCGTCTCCCAGCCGATGGCGACGGCCGAGCCAAGAAGCCGATGCGCGAGTTCGCAAGAATCGGTTTCACGCGCACGAAAGACACTACGAGAAAACTCCGTTCGTTCCCTCAGCTGCTTTTGTTCGTCATCGCGTTCATCGTCTACAACAGCGGGACGGGAACCGTCATCGCTGTCTCAGGGCCGTATGCAGAGGACACCCTGGACCTCGACATCACAACGATCGGGATCGCCTTCCTGATCGTTCAAATGGTGGCGTTCGTAGGTGCGCTGATGTTCGGCGTCATCTCTAGCCGAACCGGCCCAAAAAGGGCGATCATGATTGCCCTTGTGGTCTGGACCGGGATCGCGTTCGCTGCGTACTTCATACCGGAGGGATCGTCTGCAGGGTTCTTGGCACTTGCGTCGGTCGTCGGGTTCGTTCTCGGAGGGGTCCAGGCATTGAGCCGAAGCCTCTACGGCACGATGATCCCCGAAGAAGCATCCGCTGAATTCTTCGGATTCTTCTCAGTCTTCTCGAAACTGTCGGGCATCGGCCCGCTTGTGTTCGGAATCGTCAGCGCGACCACGGGATCTGGAAGGGCGGCGATCCTGTCGGTCGCCGCTTTCTTCGTGATCGGATTCGTGCTTCTTTCCAAGGTCGACGTCGAAGCCGCCAGGGCCTCTCGCGACCAATGGGACTTCGAGAACGTTTAGGCGGGCTACCGCACCCCTACGCGTTGGGGCTGCGGGTCTCGGCGAACCGCACCGTGAGAGCTCGGCCGCCGATCTTGTGTCCGTTCAGTTCGTGAACAGCCTTGGAGGCGTCCGCCGGCGACATCGTCACAAACCCGACACCCTTTGACCGGCCTCGGCGATCCATCTTTACAGATGCCTCACTCACCGGACCAAACTTGCTGAGAAGAACCGACAGCTCGTCGTCCCTGACCCGCCAGGGAAGATTTCCCACGTAGACGCTTTGGGAGCCTGAGGCTGCTTGATCGTTCCTGGAAGGTCGATGGTTCGGAGTCGAACGCCGTGGAGCCTTTTGTGACGAGCCCTTAGTCTTGGGACGCCGAGTCTCTGCGTCAGCGCGGTCGTATGACGAAGATGGGTTCGCAGGGCGTTCGCGCTCTGGTCTCTGCTCAACCGGCTCCGAACGCCTGTCCTGTTTTGCCGCCGAAAACGCATGGGGGCGCAACAGCACCGCAGGATTGGGTCGACCGATTTGCACGTCCATGTCGAGGTTCCGCTGCATCCTCACAACCGCACGCTTCTCACCGTGGGTCAGGAGACTGATCACGGTTCCCGATGCGCCAGCTCTCGCTGTGCGGCCAGAGCGGTGGAGATAGTCCTTGTGACCATGTGGGATATCGAAATGGATGACAGATGCTACGTCGTCCACGTGGATGCCTCGTGCAGCCACATCGGTTGCGATGAGCGCCTGAACCCGGCCATCGGAAAACGACTTGAGCGCCCGGATCCGCTGATTCTGCGAAAGGCCTCCATGCATCGCCACGGCGTTCACGCCCAGCTTGGTGAGCTGCTTTGCAAGCCTGTCGGTACCGTGACGCGTCTTTACAAAGACGATCGTGGACCCCGATGCGTCGATGGCATCAGCGGTGTGCTGAACCTTGTCGTGGTGATCAACCATCCAGAAGTAGTGAGTCGCCTCAGTCACCTGAATCTCGGCCCCACCCACCTCATGACGGGCAGGGTTGTTCTGGTACCGCTTGATAAGCACGCCAACGTCGCCGTCGAGCGTTGCTGAGAACAACAGGGTCTGGCGGTCACTCGAAGTCTGGTCGAGAATGCGCTTGACAGCGGGCAAGAAGCCCATGTCGGCCATGCGGTCTGCCTCGTCGATGCACACGATGTTGACTTGGCTGAGGTCGACTGTTCGCTGGTCAATGAGGTCCTCGAGGCGACCTGGTGTCGCAACGAGAACGTCAACTCCCCTGCGAAGCCAATCCCTCTGTGATGTGTAGCGCACACCGCCAAAGACAGCGAAGACCTGCCGACGCATTGCTTTTGCGTACGGTGCGAGATCGAGACGGATTTGGGCCGCAAGCTCACGAGTTGGAGCAAGAATCAGAGCCTTTGGCTTGTTCGGTGCGGCCTGCCCGACCGTGGCAAGCATCGGAAGACCGAATGCAAGCGTCTTACCAGAACCGGTCCGTGCGCGTGCTGCGACGTCGCGCCCAGCAAGGACATCGGGAATGGCTGCCGATTGCACAGGGAACGGACTGACGATGCCTTCTCGTTCGAGCGTGTCGATCATCGGCGCGGGAAGACCGAGTTCAGAAAAAGTGGTGGACATGTTGATATACCTCGGCCCTCAGGCCAGTTGAAAATGTTTCTGTCTCCTCGTGCCACGCGACGCCTTCGTCCACATGTCACAAGTCGGCAGAGAGAGGTGATCCAACCGGGTGAGAATGTGCCGTTAATCACCGGGGAAGCGACAAAGCGCTTACCTCCACCCGATGCGGCTGACCACAAGATACCGACATGGGGCGCTATCCGCGAGCTTTCTCTGAATTCCCTATGATTACCTGGAACGGGTTTGGCCCGCGACTCGGGCTGCCAACGCGGCGCCGATGGCACCTGCATGGCCCCCAAGGGCGGCCTTCACCAGCGTCACTTCCTGCGCAGAGACAAGCGTCAGCCGCTTAGCCAGCGCAGCTTCGAGAGGCTGGAGAACTTGGTCGCCAGCCGACATGATGCCTCCGCCAAGGACAACGGTGTCGACACCGACCACAGTCACAACGTTCGCAATAGCGATCGCCATGAAGAACGCTGCGCTCTCGGTTGCCTCAATGGCTCCCTGGTCGCCGGCGGCTGCCGCTGCATATGCTGCCTCAGCATTCTTGACACCGGCAGCTGCTGCAATTGTCGAACCCTTGGCTACCGCTTCGAGGCAGCCCCGGTTGCCACAGCCACAGATTGGTCCGGTTGGGTCGACGGTCTGGTGCCCGAACTCCCCAGCGAAACCGAAGGCTCCAAGATGAAGCTTCCCATCGATCATGATGCCTCCGCCGATGCCGGTTCCGAGTGTGACGCCAAGCATCACGGAGGCACCTCTGCCAGCACCAACGGTGCCTTCGGCGAGGGTGAACGCCCGCGCATCGTTGATCATGGTCGCTGGCATGCCGAGGCCGTCCCCGATTGGGTCGCGGAGCAAGAAACCTTCCCACGGTCCCGGCAAATTTGGCAGGAGCTCGATCGAGCCGGTGGCCTGATCGAAGAGGCCAGGGACGCCGATACCAACTCCGACAAACGGACCATGGAGATCGAATGCCTTCAAGCCTTGGGCAATCAGCCGATCGAGGACATGCTCTGGACCTGCAGCTCCGCCCGTTCGCACTTTGTCCGAGTAGACCACTGTCGGTCGCACGCCGTCGGGTGCTTCTTCGATCACCGCGATCTTGATGTATGTCCCTCCGAGATCGAGCCCGAGGTACCGCTTCGTCATGGTGTCATTTCCTCGTGCCGGACATCGTGGTCGTGCATGGACGAATGGTCGGCACCCTCGGCGTCCTAGCGCGGCTCCAGTCGATCTCAGCGGCCAATCATCCCGTTCGCCGATACTAGATGCGGAGTCGGCGCTCAAGCGCAGCCCGAGTAGATCCACAGAACCATACGGACAATTGCGATCCGAAGGATTGGTTTCGGCGGTGCAATCATGAGCAGACGCATGACGGATTTGAAATCAGGTGGTCGTTGCATCACTTTCGACGAGAGTTGTCTCGATGGAGGTGTGTGATGGTGCGAATGTCAG